>JALGUK010000211.1 GCA_029820875.1 Candidatus Zipacnadia bacterium | reverse complement strand
CCACGGACGAATTGAGCGGCGGCGACCTCATTGGCGGCAACCTGCTCCCGGCGACCCGCTTCCGCACGATGGCGGTCTTGCTTGACCTCGCGGAGGCGATCCAGCATCTTGCGCTTCCTCGAGGCCTCAATCAACTCGGCCCTTTTTGCTTCTGCAGCAGCCCCGACATTGGAAACGATGGTCTTCTGTCGCGCTACCTGCTCCTCGAGGGCGGCGATATAAGCAGCACATTCCTGGAGATGAATCCCTTGAGCTCCCGCTGACTGGAGGCGGATAAGGTCGAGCCTGGCATAGCGTAGTTGCTGAATGAGGCCTGCCAGGCGCTCCTCTTCGGTTTGACACCGCTGCAGATAGATAGCAAGCTCAGACTGCAAGCTTTCCTCATGTGCGAGGCGGATATTAAGGAGCCTCTGGAGGCGGAATTTGAAGCGTTTCATGGCCATACCTCATATCATGGCAGCCAACCACGTCAGCAGCAATCATGCAGTCGCTCCGACGGCTGCCGAATTCGGTTGGTTTTGCGCCGGGCGGGACTCAGGCTCGACATAGGCGGCCGGAATCGCGATAGCACGCTCGATGGTCTCGGAAAAGTCAGCAGACTCGGCCATAGGTTGGCGCAGGAAGTCCATCACAGTGTCATACAAGGCGATGGCGCGGTCGGTCCGGCGGTTTGTTCCGTGAACGTACGCGCCGATGCTGATGAGGTCTTCGCTGCTACGATAAGCGGCAAGGAGGGCGCGTATCTCCGCGGCGGCGTCCTGGTGGGCGCGGGTTGTGATGTCGGGCATCAAGCGACTGACGCTTGCGAGAATGTCGATGGCCGGATAGTGGTTCCGGGCGGCAAGGTCGCGCGAGAGGATGATGTGCCCGTCGAGGACGGCGCGCACAGCATCGGCAATCGGGTCGTTCATGTCGTCAGCTTCAACCAGGACAGTGTAAAGGCCGGTAATGCTACCGTTTTCCGCCATTCCGGCGCGCTCGAGCAGTTGAGGGAGGAGGGCGAAAACGGAGGGGGTGTAGCCGTTGCGGGTAGGGGGTTCACCGATGGCCAGACCGACCTCGCGCTGCGCCCACGCGAAGCGGGTAAGGGAATCCATCATCAACATGACATGCAGCCCCTGGTCGCGGAAGTGCTCAGCGACAGCAGTGGCGACCTGAGCTCCTTTGATTCGTTCGAGGGCCGGGCTATCGGATGTGGCCGCAACGACGACGGAACGGGCGAGGCCCTCTTGGCCGAGGTCTTTTTCGATGAATTCGCGGACCTCGCGGCCACGCTCGCCAATCAGACCGATGACATTGACGTCGGCGCTGGTGTTGCGTGCAATCATGCCAATGAGGGTGCTCTTACCCACGCCGGAGCCAGCGAAAATACCCATCCGTTGGCCGGCACCACAGGTGAGGAGGGCATCAATTGCGCGAACCCCCAACGGGAGAGGCTGGGTAATCCGCTTGCGCCTGAGCGCGGCAGGCGGCTGGTTGGAGACGGCGTAGCACTGTGACATCGGTAGCGGCCCCAAGCCGTCAACGGGATTGCCAAGGCCGTCCAGCACACGGCCCAGGAGGGCCTCGCCAACGGGGATGGTCAGGGTCTTCCCGGTGGCAATGACCTGGCTGCCGGAACTTATCCGCATGGTACCGGTAAAAGGCATAAGCAGAAGGCTGCCGTCGCGAAAACCAACAACCTCGGCGGGGATGCTGCCCCGGGGCGGTGCCGCTGGAAGATGGCCGCCGACCAACGCAATGCCGGCAGCGTCTGCAGGACCGGCACTTGTGGGCGCGTCAGGGATGATGTAACATAGCTCGCCAATCCGGGCAGACGGGCCGCGGGCCTCGATAACCAAGCCGACAACACGGGTGACACGGCCTATGCGAGCGGCGGGGTCGAATGTTTCGACGGCGGTATGAAGACGGGAGAAGTCAATCATATTCTCCACCTCTACACGATGCCGAGAGATGCGAGCGTCATCCCTGTCAGGCGCTGCCGGTATGGCGCAGGTGTGGGTCGGCCTGCAGCGCGCTCATTAAGCGCTCCCTGACACCCTGGATTTGCTGCCCAATCCGCGCGTCAACAATTGCATCTTCAGCATGGACAAGACAGCCTCCACGTTCTATTTCATCGGCAGAAACGACAGTAATCTTACCGGTTTTATGGAGCCCGCGGCAGAGTTTCTGCAGATACTCGCCGACCAACGACTCATCCATCGGGGAGACGATGACTGTGACGGTGGCGGCATCGGCAACTTGAGAAAGGGCATCCTGAACCACGTCAAGTACTATCGTATCGTCGGCCTGGATTTTGCGGCGAATAACGGCCCCCGCAATATCAGCAGCGAGGGCAGCTACCTCGTACTCGAGACGCTCCATGAGTACGTCCCTCTGGTCCTCGATGGCCTGTAAGAGGGAGAGGGCCTGGCGCCGGAAGGTCTCTGTTTCGCGCTGAAGATTCTCATCGAGGCGCTGCCAGCTACTTTCAAGGATTGCGTCGGCCCGGCGGCGAGCCTCGACGACGATTTGGTGTGCGCTGCTGTGTGCGGATTCGATGATTCGGCGGGCCTGTTGCTCAGCATTGTCTTTGAGCCGGTGCCAACGGGCCTGGCGGACAACAGGCAGCGGCCGAAGACCGCTGTCAGATTCGGCCTTGCAGGGGGAGGCATCCGGCGGTTGCACGGACAAAGGCACGAAGCTCGGTTTCGGGGCCGGGCCGTCGGCGCCAATCACCAACGGTTCAAGAGGCCGGTCCCTGCCAGATACGTGAGAAGCATGGTCTGAGTTATTCAATGTATTCCTCGTCGGAGTCGTCTATGACCAGCTCTCCGGCGTCTGCAAGCTCGAGGGCCGTTCGGACGAAGGCGTCCTGAGCGGCGTCTACATCTCTGCGGCGGACGCGCCCAAGCATTTCCAACTCCTCTTTGAGATTCTCGGCAGCGCGTTCGGAGAGGTTGTGCATGATTATCTCAACATGTTCAGCGGGGGCACCCTTGATAGCAAGAGCAATCTGATGGGCATCCAAGTGGCGCAGGACGCTCTGAATGGCACGGTCGTCGAGCTCGAAGATATGCTCGAAGCTGAACAGGGCGCCGCTTATCTCATCGGCAAGTTCAGGAGCGGTTTCGGAGAGGCCGTCAAGGATTGCGCGCTCTGAACGGCGGTCAATGTTTCGAAAAATGGCGACTACACCATCGAGACCGCTAGCTGTCTCGTTCCAACCGTCATTGGAACTTCCCAACAAGCGGCGAATCGTGGCCTCAATATGCCGGATAGCCTCGATTGATGTTTCGTTGGTGGATGCAATTCGTCGGACGACCTCAACCTGCAGTTCCGGCGAGAACCTGGAGATGACTTCGGCAGCGGCGTCGGGCCGAAGATGGCTTAAAACGAGAGCAATGGTTTGAGGGTGCTCGTTCTCCAACAGGGCAGCTAACTGCGTAGGGGCGATATCGGCAACGAAACTGAATGGAGCATCACCGATGTGAGGGTCATCGAGGATACTCGACGCTTTCGCCGGACCTGCCACGTGCTCGATGATGCGCCGAATGTAAGCGAGGCCGTCCAGGTCGCTGTCCTGGGACCCATCTTGCGCTGAAAGCTCTTGGCATACGCTCTCCTTTTCCTCGGTCGAGACAGTGCCACTGGTCTTCGCTGAGGTATTTGCAGACTTCCGTCGCGGCCTCTTCGCTCATGCACAGGACGGCAATAGCCGCCTTACGGGCGGTATCAGAAGTCATGTGACATCTCGACCTTCTAAGAGACACTCAAACGCCTCGGTGGAACAGGCATTTGAGTTTTTTGTCGGTCCAATGATGCGTGCGGCAACGGGACGGATTCACCGGCGCTATCGCGGCTATATTCACGGCTGGCCGACACTGTCCGTGGAGGAAGAGTTGGGCTTTTCAGAGCCATTCAACCAAGCAGTTAGTTGACGAGCGACCCTTTCCGGCTCGTTCTGGAAGTCAAGAGGCAGGGATACAGCTTGCGACGGCGGCTGCTCGGGCTGAGCTATCGTCGAGGAGCGGCTGAGTTATTGTCTGGATTCTGCGCAAGATGGAATCACCGACTTTGAAGATGAGCAGGCCAATGAGGGCGATGGCAACATAGCGGGCGAGGGCAATGATAAACCGCCAGCGCCGCTGTGCGATAATTTGCTTTTCTTCGGCTTCGAGGTCTTCCTCGACATCCTCTGCAGCAGCCATCTTCATGGATTTAATCTGCGCCGAGGAGACGTTCTCATCCACAATAGCCGCAACGCAGAGGCGTTTTATCTGTCCAGGCGCTCTACTTATCGTCTCAACACTCTTGGAGAGTTGATACTCTACGGTTCTGTTGGTGCTGGAGAATTTTCCGGCATTGCCCGCCGTTATCCCGGGCGAGGCAGCGCCGAGTACATTAGAGTCCATACCCGGTGCACCGGCGGGGCCACTTGAGGCGCCCTGATAGTCTTCCTGTGAGACCTGCTCATGTTTAACATACCCTTTGTCCGCGGCAGGCGGCTCGTACTTCTCTTCCATCGTCTCCCGGGTGTCGAAGTCAAGCTCCGCCCTGACCGTAACAATACTTTTGGACCGGCCGAGGGCGGCATCGAGCATACGCTGGATGTGGGTCTGGAGGGTATGTTCAAACCTCGCTACAATCGCAAGCTGGTCGGCGGTCATCGCTCCCGGGTCGTCGCGGCTTGCGGCTCCGGCAGCGAGGGTTCTGCCAGTGGTATCCACGATAGTGACGTTTCCGGCCTCGAGACCTTCGACGGCGCTGGCGACCAGGTGGGTGACGCCCTGGACCTGTTCGGTGGAGAGGGATGCGCCGGGCTTCAGTTTTAAGACGACGGAAGCGGTGGGAGTTGAATCATCCGGCGAGTAAAGTTTGGGCGACGGCAGAACGACGTGGACGCGTGCGGCTACAACCTGGTCGAGTTGTGCTATTGTTCGTGCCATTTCGCCTTGGAGGGCACGCTGGTAGTTGACATTGTTGGTAAACTCCGTGCCCGGCAGGGATGAGCGATCGAAGAGTTCAAAGCCCACGTTCCCGCCAGTGGGAAGCCCCTGGGTAGCCAACTCCATGCGAGCCTCGTAGACACGTTCAGATGGCACTTCAATAACCGCGCCGCCGGCACCAATGCGATGAGGAATGCCGTTTTTCTTCAGGTACTCGATTACCCGCCCGGCATCTTCGGGAGTAAGGCCGGTATAGAGGACCTGGTAATCGGGTCGGCTGGCCCAGAAGCCGACGGCAGCAAGTCCGATGACGGTAAGGAGAGCCACTGCGACCAGCATAACTCTCTGCGAGGGGGGTAAGTTGGACCAGAATTGCAAGAATTGCGATTCCATTAGTGCTGGCACCATGACTATGGGGATGTCCTGCCGCCCGGTGGAATACGAGCGAGGCACACAGACTATTGTTGAAATGCGGAGGCATTCGTCTCGTGCAAGGTATGGCCTGAGTTAGATTTGCATGTGCAAGATATCGTTGTACGCCTCGAGGGCTTTCTTGGTCACCTGGATGGTGAATTGCAAGGCGAGGTTGGCCTTCTCGAGCGCGATGACTGCCTCGTGGATGTTATCGGCGCGACCGAGTGCGAGGTTCTCGGCCTGGCGATCGGCCTCCAGTTGCAGTTGATTCACCTGGTCAATAGCATCGCCGAGCGGCCCATCAAAGGGTATAGAGGACTGTTGAGTTTCAAGTGAAGCGGGGGGCTGTTTGACGGCTTGGTGGGTGGATACGGTATCAACTCTCAAAGAGGCCACCTCCGAGGTAACAGAGACAAGTCGAACGTTCGCCGGGCGCTTTTTCGCGATGATTAACGCTAGTCAACAAGCTCCAAGGGACATCAAAGCGGTCAACGTGCGATCCTAAGGGCCGTCTGCGCCATCTCTTTGATGGCGGAGACAACAGCGGCGTTGGCCTCATAGGCGCGGGTGGCGGAAATCATATCTACGAGCTCAACGACCGGATTGACGTTGGGCATTTGGACGTATCCGTCGGGCCGTGCATCGGGATTGCCCGGGTCAAAAACGAGCGGCAGGGTGGACATGTCCTCCTCGATGCGCAAGACGCGCACTCCCGCATGGGAATTGCGGCTGCCTAGGACATCGGGCAGAGCGAATGGAGCTTGAGAGGCGGACCCGGCGGCCATGATGACACGTTTGCGGCGGTAAGGTCCGCCTTCGGGAGTGCGAGTAGTGGTGGCGTTGGCCAGGTTTTCCGCGATGATATCCATCCGAGCCCGCTGGACGGTCAGGCCGGATGCGCTTATTTCGATGGCGCACAGCAGGTTCATAAGCAGCACCTTCCTCAACGAATTCCGAAAGCGCATAAATGACGGACAAAACCAATACCACGACGTAACGCACCCGTGCAGGCCGCGCGCTTACTCGCCCCAGCGAATCGCGGATGCGAGCATGTCGAATTTCGAGGCCAGCAGTTGGGCAATGGTCGTATAAAGGATGGACGTTTTCGCAAGAGCCGCCATCTCATGGTCTATATTGACGTTGTTCCCGTCGCGGCGGGCTGTAACGCCGGTTTGCTTGACGACACGCGGCCGTACCTCGTCTACAGCAAACCGTCCGCAGAGGGTACGGGAGCGCCGGGCGTTACGCTCCCTTTCAATAGCCCGGGCCAGCTCATCCTGAAATGTGACCTCGGAGGCTTTGAATCCGGGAGTGTCCACGTTGGCGATGTTGTCGGCGATGGTCTCCCGGGCAAGCGAAAGGGCATCCAGCGCCTGCTTGGAGACCGCCATAGTCGTATCGAAGAAGAGGCGCATCCGGCTTGACTCCTTATCGCAAGCTCCACGCATAAGCGCAGTCATCGTGCTGCAATTTGTGTACCGGACGGCCAGAATCCACGCGGTCGCACCGGGCCGCCAACGGCTGACCACTGCAAGCGGTCGCGGGCGGGCGGGATACGCATAGCGCGGCGGTACTTGGTCACGGTGCGGCGAGCGATGGTGATGCCGTCGGCCGCAAGATTCCGGGCGATATCGGCATCCGAAAGCGGATGGGCGGGATTTTCGCCGGCGATCAAGCCGCGCACACGGGCTTTGACAGGAAGCGCATCATCGAAGAAAACATCGAAACTAACGACCTCACCGGACGGAAGCATCACGTGCTTTCCGCGCGTGGCGCGGCAGACAATGGATTCATGAATACCAAGGGTGCAGGCGATTTCTTTTTTTGTCAGCGGCTGCAAGTGGTCAGGTCCATGCAGCAGGAATGGCTTCTGCCGGTTCGCCACGGCATTTGTGACTTGCCAGAGGGTGCGGTAACGCTGCTGAATCTGCTGGATGAGGTTCCTGGCTCTGGCGACACATTCGGCCGCCTGCTGATGTGTGTGCAACCACTCTCTGGTGCGCCAACGGCAGCGGGCATAGGCATTTTCGGTTTCAACGGCCCTCGCCAGGCGGCGATAGGCGCTGTTGAGCCGCAGGTGGAAGGCCTGCGAGTGAGGGATGCGAACGACGACTTGGGCACCGTCGAGGGTGATGACAGCGTCGGGGACGATTCCCGGCTGGACCTCGCCTATAGGCTCGCCCCACGGCGTGCGAAGCGAACGGGCGGGAAAGGGGACGAGGCGAGTGCGGATGAACTCGAGGGCCTCCCGGGCTTGTTCGGGGGAGATGCCGGCGCGGCGGGCGATGCCCACCGGAGAAGCCGAACCGCGAGTGCCGAGGTTTTCAATCACGTCGGCGACACAGTCAGGCGGGCGGACGTCAGGGTCGAGGTGGCGAAGCTGCAACATGAGGCATTCCGGCAAATCGCGGGCGGCAATGCCCGGAGGGTCAAGCTCCTGCAGAATCTGGAGGGCTTTTCGGACGCCCTCAAGCGGCGCTGCCAACGAAGATAGTCGTGGAGGGTGGTGCCGGCAGAGAGCCGGCTGATGGGATCGAATTCGTCTGGTTCAAGGGAGGATTGGGAAGCGGCTCGAGGCCGAATAGGAAGGTCTGCGATCTCGATTCCCCAAGAGGGCTGCGGGGTGGTGCCGCTATCTTCAGGACGCTCCTGGGCAGGCTCCGCCTCAAGGGCCGGATTGCGCTCAAGCTCTTCCCGGATCATGGCCTCCGGGCTTCAATGGAAGTTGAGAGCATGAGGGGCCCCCGTCCGAAGATGCAAATTGTCCCGTATTGTTATCGGACGGATGCCGGGGGAACTTGAGGGGGAGGGGAAAGAATCGGCAGGGAGAGCTGAGGGTTAGGATTTGACATGGGAAGGGGTTTGGGTATATCTTGAGATTGCTACCTTAAATAAGGACAACTGGAACGATAGTCTATCGGAAGAACCAAGTGCGCGCTGGAGAGCGTAAGGATTCGGGGGTTCGCCAGTAGGACTGATGACGAAAGGCACGGTGGATATTGACTTGAAACCCGGGCTTCTCAGGAAGGTGCTTCGATGAAGGCAAGCACACGAACAATCACCCCGGTCCGCATTGATGATGACTGTGATGTTTTTCTCGGTGACTGCCTCAATGTGTTGGCTACGCTGCCGTCTGAGAGCGTGGATATGATATTCGCCGATCCGCCTTACAATTTGTCCAATGACGGTTTTACTTGTCATGCCGGACGGGCGGTGAGCGTCAACAAGGGGAAATGGGATAGGAGCCGGGGGATAGAGAATGACTTTGAATTTCATAAACGGTGGATTGCAGCATGCAAGCGCGTGCTGAAAGCCAATGGAACCATTTGGATATCCGGAACATATCACAGCATTTACGCCTGTGGGTTCGCGTTACAGGTATTGGGCTATCATATACTGAATGACATTTGCTGGTTCAAGCCCAATGCCAGCCCAAATCTCTCCTGCAGATATTTCACCGCGAGCCATGAGACATTAATATGGGCAAGAAAATCGAAGAAGGGGAAACACACATTCAATTATGAGATAATGAAGAACGGCTCATTTTCCAGAGACATTCTGAAAGTTCCAGGCAAACAGATGCGGAGCGTGTGGGCGATTGGAACCCCTCGGAAAGAAGAAAAACGCTACGGCAAACATCCTACCCAGAAGCCGGAGGAGCTCTTAGAGCGCGTCGTATTGGCAAGCACCAACGAAGGGGATTTGGTTCTTGACCCATTTATGGGGAGTGGGACTACCGGCGTTGTGGCTGTAAGGCATGGAAGAAAGTTCATAGGGATTGAAAAGGAAGAAGAGTTTTTCTCTACTGCGAAAAGCCGCTTAGTTGACGAATGCAACGCCAAACGCGCTACATTGTTCAGCGGGGACACGTATGGAAAGAAGTGAAGCAGTATCACGTTTAAAACGCCTGGAGGGGCAAGATCTGGTTGCGCTTGCACATCAGCTTGACGTAACGATGTGGAAAGAGGACAAGCTTAATAAGGGATGGGCTGGACACGTTCTTGAACGATACTTGGGGCTCCCGCTGAATTCTGCACAATCCCCTAATTTCGGATCCTGGGAACTCAAGATAGTCCCGCTGAAACGGCTCAAAACGGGGAAGATAGTTCCCAAGGAAACGATGGCTATTACAATGATTGACCCTGTGCATGTACTGCAAAAGCCATTTGAAAAAAGCCACCTTCTGGCTAAGTTGCAAAAAATCGTCGCCTGTGCGCGGATGTTCGAGTCTAAAGAGGAAAAAGAATCACAGTTGGTAAGGGTTAGCGAATTCAATCTTGACGATCCCGACGTTTACGCACAAGTAAAAACGGACTATGAAGAAGTTAGAGAAACTATCCGGACGCGCGGTTTCGATGCTCTGACCGGCCGAATGGGCGTCTTAGTACAGCCGCGGACAAAGGGCCCCGGACATGGCAGTACCAGTCGGGCTTTCTATGCACGCAAACGGCTTGTGGCAATCATTCTGAATCTTCCTGGCGCCGATTAGGAGTATGCCCAAGTTGATGACGCGCGGAACATGCTCGGGATTGAAAATGCAACTCCAGGCACCAGGCATTGCGGGTGCTCTCGGCGACCGTCAAGCAGCGTTCCTCAAACCTCTAACATATCCGCGATGAACTGAATAGCGTCGGGGTTGTCCTTGTGCTTGCGGAGCATTTCCACAACCTCGTTCACACTGTACTCACCTGGTTGAATATCACCCGGGTAGCGTTCACCGTC
>JALGUK010000210.1 GCA_029820875.1 Candidatus Zipacnadia bacterium | reverse complement strand
AAAATCCGGTATTGCGGCGTGGCCAGAAGGGTGAGTTTGACGATGTTCATGTGCACATGCCGACAGTGTTGTGGGATGCGAAGGCGCGGCTATTTAAGATGTGGTACGTAGGTTACCAGGATGATGTCGGACATACCATAGGATATGCGGAATCGCGGGACGGGCGGCAGTGGGTGAAACGCGGGAAGGTGCTCGGATTTGGCGCTGAAGGGGAGTTCGACAGTGGCTCACTACGGGAGCCGTCGGTGATTTTCGACGAAGACGATACGCATTACAAGATGTGGTACAACGGAACAATGCCCGGCCAGCACTACGGGCCTACCGGTTATGCGACATCGCCGGACGGTATTCACTGGACAAAACACGGGGCAATCACACAAGACGAAACCCGCCTGTGCGACTCGTGTGTGATAAAGATCGGGGAGCGGTATCACATGTGGTGGCGCAGCGGACCGCGGCTTGCATATTCGTATTCGAGCAACGGGACAGAGTGGACGGATACCGATATAATGACGATTACGATGCACAATATATTCAGGCGCCGACGGTGGTGGCGGCTCCATCGGGGCAACTCGTACGGCTCTGGTACAACGGGGCAACAAGGTATCCGGATGAAGTGTGTTCGATCGGGTATGTGGTGGGAAGGCCGAAGCGGAGGTAGGGGAGAGGCTGTGGAGGCTATTCAATGTCTTCAACATGGGCCAAGTAGAGCGGTATGACCTGTTCGGTCGGCCCATCTGCGGCGATTCGTCCATGCTCGAGCCTCGAGCCAGACAGTTCTTGGACAGAGCTTGCGGACCTCGTCCATGTCATGGGATACGAAAAGCAACGTCCGCCCCTCGCGGGAGAGTTCCTCCAACTTGCGATAACACTTCGCCTGGAAGTGCTCGTCGCCCACAGCGAGGGCCTCATCTACCAGAAGTATAGCAGGGTCCACGTGGGTGGCAACGGAAAAGCCGAGGCGAAGGTACATCCCCACTGAGTAAGTTCTCACCGGCACGTCAGCGAACTCCTCCAGCTCAGCGAAGCCGATGATGTCAGCGAGGCGGGTATCCATCTCGGCGCGGCTGATGCCGAGGATAGCACCAGAGAGGTAGACGTTCTCGATGCCGGTGAGGTCGGGGTGGAAACCGGCGCCGACCTCCAACAGAACCGAGATACGGCCGCGAACTTCCAATACGCCGGAAGTCGGTTGAAGAATTCGGGAAATGGTTGCCAGCAGCGTGCTCTTGCCGGAGCCGTTTTCGCCGATGACGGCGACGCTTTCACCCGGGTAGACATCGAGGGTGATGTCGCGAAGAGCAAAGAACTCCTCCTGCACGTTCGGGCGGAAAGTGAGGCGTGCGATGACCGCGTCCTTGAAGCTCTGGGGGCGATCGCGGACGAGCTGGAACTTTTTACAGAGGCCATCCAAGTGGATGGCGGGTCTCGATGGGTTTGCGTCCTGTGAAGCAGTCATATTTTACGGCTCCAATGCTTCGCCCTGCACGATGAGATGCGTGCATTCGGCTGCTCCTGTCTACAATCAACGGCCTACAGGCGGCAAGTAATTCCCTGACTGTGATGGGGATTCCTCTCACAGAGAGCAGGAACGGGAAACGCTCACTGTACATGCGGCCGCGTAAGGCAGCTAAGCAAGTGGTCCACATGGTCGGGCAAGGATTGGGCGGCCTGAAGATTCGCCTGCTCAATGGCCTCATAGACTTCGCGGCGATGGACAGGGATGCTACGGGGAGCTTCAACACCCAAGCGAACTTGTTCGCCATCTATTGCAGTGACCGTCACGACTATTTCATCACCGATAGTGATGCTCTGGTTGACTTTGCGCGTCAGGACTAACATCTTCGCCCTCCGTGGCTAATGTACGCGGTTCCATCCAAAGCGCGGCCCTACAACAGGGGACAGCGGCGTGTAAGTGGGAGCATTTATCATATCGGAGCAAGGGCACGAAGGCGGGGCGAAATTGGGTGCTTTGTTGTGAAGCGACTATCACGAAGGGCCACCTGGACAGCACGCTGAGTTCGACAGTTGATGGCGATAGGACCGAGGAGGTTCGCGGTGAAGATACGCGTTTCCGAATCGAGGGTCAGTATAACCAGCGTGAGGATTTCATCGCCGGCGGCAAGCTGCAACGGTTCGAGGTCGGATGGAGAATAACGAGGACTGTAGTGCGGGAAGAAGACGCGGGGCGGGACGACCAGGAATGCAAGCGCGGGTTCATCAATAGACTGCAGCCAGGCGAAAGGAGCTTGCGCAGGGCGTTCAATGAGTGCATACCAAAAGCATCTTAAGAAGGGCGTAATACCGAGGGGGAACATTATGAGGCGATGGTCGGGGACGTCGAGCGGGCCGAAGCGTTGTGTTTGAATGGTCATGGTTTTTGAGTGGATACTCCTTTGGGTCAGTGGTGAACAGAACTAAATATAGTAAAAAAGATTAGGAGACTGAGCGATACGGGCTGCGGTATTTAATGCCGCCTGGTAGGCAACTTCAGCGGCTTGGAGCTCCGTGACAGCGGTGGAGAGATCTACGCCCTGGGTGTCGTCAAGCGCCGACTTGAGGGCGGTGTTGAGTGTGAGCAGATCAGAGGAGGCAGCATCCACCCGTTGGATGCGGTTTCCGACATCGAGGCGCGAGAGCAATACAATCTCCTGCAACGCGTCGAATCGTGCAATTTGTTCCGAGGCGGCCTCTTGGTCACCGGACTGGATGGCAGCTACCAGAGTATCGAGCGCTTGGAAAACATCGGGCTCTGAGAGGTCCGCAGCCCCGCCTATGTTGTAAAGCATGTCGCCGGGGATATTGACAGTAATATCGGTGGCGGGTGTGAGGGGAGCGGAACGCAGGCCGCTGTCGCCGTTATAGGCGACGGGAGCGCTGGGGTCGCCTGAGAGAGTGAAAGGCGTGGTCAGAGTGGCATTACCTGCAAAGATATACCGCCCTTCGAGCCGAGAATTGCCGAGTTCCAGAAGCCGGGTCTTAATGTTTTCGAGACGCCGGATAAGAGCGGGAGGCCCAGTATCCGTGATAGGCATGTTGCCTGCTTGAACGGCGATATCGCGGGCTTCGCGGATGGCGGAGCCTATGGAACCGAGGGCCTGATCGGTGGCGGCTAACCAGCGGCGGGTATGAGTGAGAGTCTCTTTACGAGTTTGGAGAAGGGCTATCGAACTACGCAGGGAGAGAGAGCGGACCGCGCCAGCGGGGTCATCGGACGGGCGAGTCAACGAGAGGCCCGATGCAATCGAAGAGCGGAGCTTGTTGAGACGCTGGGAGAGAAGCGCCAGGTTTCTCTGAACAATGCTCAAGGATGTGTCCGGTGGGATTCGCATGGCAGCACCCGAACGTAACAGACGTACAATGCGCGGAGTCGCTGTCGGCCTTGGGCCGGTGTTATTTTGCAATCGAAAGGATTGTACGAATCATCTCGTCAACCGTGGTGGCCAGGCGTGCGGCGGCGTTGTGGGCCTCCTGAAATCGGAGGAGGTTGATGGCCTCTTCGTCGAGTGAAACGCCGGAGACGCTGTCGCGGCGGGCACGAATATCCGAGGAAAGGGCGTCCTGGCGCTCTAAGGCTTCACCGGCAAGCTTCCCGTCGAGGCCGACGCGCCCGGAGAGCAACAACGCATCGCGCATACGGGACAGAGTGACTGCATGATTGCCGTCGCCGACCGCGTCGGTCTCGGATGCGGCGATGACGTCCAGGTTTGTAGCGACGGCATCGGAGACACGGATATCGGCGGCGCCGGTGGCGGTGAAGAAGTCGGTGCCGGTAGAGCCGTCAATGCCGAAACCAATGGTGTGGACCGCGTTGAACTGAGTCGCCAGGGTGGTCGCAAGAATGTCCAGGGCGGCCATGTAGCTTGGGATGTACTGATCGCGGACTATGAGGAGCCCGGCAACTTCGCCACCGGAAGGAGAGATTGGCATTAGACGGGTCAGGCTCGGTATTAATCTGACGGGCATGAGCGCCCTGCACGAGATGAATGCCGCCGAGCAAGACGTCGCAAGTGCCGTTGGCTTGTTGCACGGAAGTGGCGCCGATAATAGTCGAAAGCTCTTCGATGAGTACGTCCAGACGGTTCAGCAGGTCGTTAGGCAAGGCCCCGGTGGGGTTGCCTTGGTCATCACAAGCGGCGTTGCTGACGATTCGATGGTTGAGGGCGGCGATCTCAGCGGTGATGTCGTTGATGCGTGCTACCGAGGTCTGCAGGACCTGGTCGAGGGCCGGGCGCTGGTTCTGAAGCTCGCGGTAAATGGCCCTGATACCGCCTGTGAGGGTGTTGCCGGTCTCGCGGACAGCAAGGCGCAACGGCTGGCTCTCGGGATTGACTGAAAGGTCTTCCCAAGCGTTAAAGAATGCGGCAAGGTTGTCCGCGACACCCTGATTAGTCAAGTCCAAGAAAAGGCTCTGGACTTCGTCAAGCCCTTGGCTGAGGCTACGGTTGGCCCCGAGTTCGCCAAGTGCGTGGTCGAGACGGGCCTGGAGAAACCGGCTCTGGATGCGTGTAACAGCGGCGACGGCAACACCGCCACCTATGCCGTATTCGGGTACAGGGTGGGAACCGTCGGGGCCAGCGATGGGGGAGAGGACCGCCCGCTGACGGACGTAACCGGGAGTTTCCGCATTGGCGATGTTGTGGCCGGTTATGTTCAGCGCGGCACGCTGGGCAAGGAGCGCATTTTTCGCGATGTCCAAACCGAGAAAAGCCATGATTGCGGTCGCTCACTAAGCGGATTGACTCAGAAACGCGGGAATGGGTGCGCGTTTGTCACGCGGGTGCGAGACGGGATCGGTATGCGATGGCATCCATAACAAGCTGCTGATTGAACTGATTGGCGGCCTGAACGCGGCGAGCAGTGGCGGCGATTTCGCGGATGAGTCGGCGCCATCGCTTTTGCTCCGGTTCAGGCAGGAAATCCGTCAAAACATCGGCTGACATGGAGCGCTTGCCGGATACTGTGAAGGCCTGAGCTTCAATCGAGTCATGCACAGCAGCGACGCGGTCAAGGTCCTGCAGAATGGATTCCACTTCTGAGCATGTATGGAGCACGGAAGGGGCATCCCGTGCAAGCAGAGCTTCACGCTGCTTTTGTATGAGAAGTCGAAGTGCCAGTTGCTGCATAGTCGAATCTCCTCTCAATACGAGGGGAAACAGCGGAGAGCAACTCAAAGCGAGTGAGGCGCCAAGCCGATGGCTTCCATAATCTTCTGCGCAATGTCGCGGCTGTCGGGGACGTAAACGCCCCGAGAAATCGCATTGCGGATTGCAGCTACCTTTTCGGCACGCATCGCAGACGGCTGGGTCGCCGCGCGATGCGCCTCCGCTACTTCGAGAGCGGTGGTAGAAAGAGTAATCTCATAGGCACGAACACCGCGTGCTCTGGTTTTCTCGGAATGTGCGGAGCGAGAGACAGGATTGACAGGTTGCGCCTGCTGCCGGAGTGTTCGGTCCACGCGGGTGCCTGAGATGCGCATTCTGCTCAAACCTTTCTGCGACGAAAACCTCGCGCCCGGCCAATCAGCCGGGAATTATGAGGGCGGGGCGCCGCCGCAAGCGCAGGGTGGGAGCAGTGTTCTGACGTGAGCTTTGCTGCGGATAGAATTGCGAATAGGTTGCTGCGAGATGGACCTGTAAAGCAATGCAGCAAGCCCCAGGGAACCTTTCCGAGATATATTTCGGCATATCTGGGCGTCAAGTTGAGCTTGAAAAATACTTTCTGCTGTGTCGTGGGGAAGAATCCCGCCCTTCGGAACCGTCTTGCGCATCTGCGCCATGAGCTGAGCAAGGAAAATAGCTTCAAAGTCCCGGCAAGCCGATAGCAGGTCCTTATCCTTGGAGTTTACTTCTGCTCCATCCTTCCCGAGAGTTTCAGGAGCATGTAGCGGTATGCCTTGGCGAAGCGAGTTGTCATCTTTGAATGCAATAGTAAGCGGCGGTATCGGCATTTCTGCTCACTCCGACCCATGTGCCCCCATGTTTTATAAGATTTCAAGCTCGGCCTGAAGTGCATTGGCAGCGCGGAGGGCCTGCAGGATTGCAATCAGATCGCGAGGGGTGACACCCAGAATATTCAAGGCGCGGACAACATCCTCGATAGTGTTCTGTTCAGGAATAGCAATCAGGCGGTCCCGTTGTTCCTCCACACCCACCGAAGTCTGGGGAACGACGACCGTGGCGCCAGACGATAGAGGCGGCGGCTGCGAGACCGTAGTCTGCGAGCGAATTTCCACCGAAAGGCTTCCGTGTGAGACAGCAACCGGCAAGACGCGCACGTTCCGGCCGATAACAACGGTGCCGGTGCGTTCGTTAATCACGACTTTAGCAGCGGCATCCGGGAGTACCGGAAGGGCTTCAATCGTGCTGATGAATTCAACGACGTTGTCCCGGAAAGTTTCAGGGGCCGCGACCTCAACGTTAGCGGCATTACGTGCATGGGCGATGCCCTCGCCGATATGCTTATTGATGCTTTCGGCGATGCGGCAGGCAGTTGTGAAATCCGGACGGTTAAGAAAAATGGAGATCTGCTCGCGGCCCGGGCCAGGCTCGACGACCGGCTGGACGACAGAAGCCCCCCCGGGGACCCTACCGACGGCGACATGGTTCTTCTGCGCCTTCTGACCGCCAGCGGCGACCTGGAATCCACCAATGGAGATGGGGCCCTGGGCAACGGCGTGGACCTCACCGTCGGCTCCCTGCAGCGGCGTCATCAGAAGGGTGCCGCCCTGGAGGCTTTTAGCGTCACCCAGGGACGAGACGGTAACATCGAAGCGAAAGCCGACGTCGGCAAATGCGGGCAAAGCAGCGGTGACAATCACTGCTGCGACGTTTTTGACCTGGACCTGCTGCGGGAGGACCGTAACGCCGAATTGTTCGAGCATGTTAGCGACCGACTGGGCAGTAAAGATGGAGCGGGTGCTGTCGCCGGTCCCTTCAAGGCCTACAACCAGACCGTAGCCAATCAACTGGTGCGAGCCGGTGCCGCTGAGTGTGGCAATGTCCTTGATGCGCGTTTCAGCCGAGGTCGGCGATGCCAGCATTGCGGCGACAACGAGCGGGAGAAGCCCGCGAAGGATGAAATTCTCTTTGAGAAGTATTCGGCGTGGAATCAGCATGGCATTGTCCTTAGAAGAGGAAGTTCAATATCTTCATTATAATCCCGGTATGGCGGGTCGGGTGCTCAGGCTCAGTACCGCTGTATTCAATTTTCGCATTGGCCACATATCGGGATGGGACTGTATTGTCGGGGGCGACGTCCCGCGGGCGAACCTCCCCGGTAATGGTAATCTGCTGGATGTCTTCGTTGACCTTAACTGTGCGTTTCCCCTCGAGAAGGAGGTTCCCGCTGGGAGTGATTCCAACAACGCGGGCGGTAACACGGGCAACGAGAGAGCCTTGGCGAGTACTTGCGCCTTGGGCGCCGGACTTGCTCTGTCCGCCCCAGCCGACGAGGTTGATGAAGTCAAGAAAGCCCTTACCCGGGCCGACCTGCGTATCCGCCTCATGCTGGTGGTCAACTGTAGCGACATGGGATGCCTGTGTGGACTCGGAGATGATAATAGTAATGATGTCTCCGATGCGGCTTGCCTTGTGGTCCGCGAAAAGGGACGCGAACCGGCTGCGCGGGGACCAAAGAGAGTCGGCACAGACGGAAGATACAGTAAGCAGCGCTGCAACAATGGTTACGATAGCCGTTCGCAATGTCGCTCACTCCAATTAAGGCAGAATACATGGACAAGCGCATACAGCAGTTATCGCGCGTAGGACTCATCGGCGGAATTAGGACAAGGCAGCAAAACGTTGTGACTATCGAGCACCTTGGCGTCCAGGAGTTTGTTTGTCTGGAGAATCCGAACTTTGGTGAGCGCGCCGACCGATGCCGGGGCGCGCACCTCGGCCAATGCCTTGATGCGGACGGCTCCCATCTCGAATGTGAGGGTGACAAGGTCGCCGCGTTCAACGGCAGGGACAGGCTCAAGCATTGCCGAAGTGACTGGACTGCCATTTTCGATAAAACGCCTGGCACGCAAGCCGAGAAATTGCTGGATTTGCATTGGGGCGGGCGCGTCGAGGTCCTCCGGCGTGATAATGTGGCCGCGGGGGATTCGACGGGCGGCGCGAATCGTAGTTTCATCTTTGCGGCCGTTGTCATCGGCGGCGTGAAGGGATTGCACGGGCGGTATGAAGTCGGTCCGGCGCACGATTACCTCACGGACATCGCCGAAGGCCATGTTATCCGGGTCGAGGCCGTTCTGGCGTAGGCGGACCTTGATATAGCCGAGACGAATCGAACGGGACAGGCCCGGGAGGGGCGCGGGGCCAATCACAACAGCGCCGATGGCATCGGCTGCTTTGGGGGCGGCTGTGATTTCTGCGATGTCGGCGAGGCGGACATCGGATGAGGCGACCTGGACCTCCTGACGGAGGACAATCCGAGGGCTGGGCGAGGGCGCGGTTTGCGCCAGCACCACGGCGAGCGATATCATCAAATAGCGGAGAGGCATCACTACATCGCCTCCGCTTTGCACAAGCGGTGTCGGTAAACAGAACTATCGGCGAATGTTATTGGCGCTCTGGAGCATATCATCAGCGATTTGGATGGCCTTGGAATTAGCCTCGTAGGCGCGCTGGGCGACAATCATGTTGACCATTTCCTCGACGACCTTCACGTTGGACATTTCAAGATACCCCTGGGAGATGGTACCGAAGCCGTCGAGGCCGGGGGTGCCGGTGATAGGCTCCCCGGATGCAGCGGATGCCTCATAGAGACCACGGCCGACGCTCAATAGGCCGGCGGGATTGGCAAACTTGGCGAGCTGAATCTTACCCAACACTTTGGGGGTCCGTCTCGCCAGCGAGGTAGCAGGATACGGTTCCGTCGGTGCCGACGGAGATGCTGACCGCGTCCGACGGGACGACTATGGATGGCTCGAGGGCGTAGCCGTCGGACGTTACGATTGTGCCGTTGCCGTCGAGCTTGAATGAGCCAGCGCGGGTATAGGCGATACTCCCATCGGGGCGAAGAATCTGAAAGAAACCGTTGCCCTCGATGACGAGGTCAAGAGGGGCTTCGGTCTGCTGGAAATCACCCTGTTCGAACATCTTCTGCGTCGCTGCGGTGCGGACGCCCAGGCCGACCTGAATGCCGGTAGGGATTTCGGCACCTTCAGCGACCACAGAACCTGGGACGCGAAGGGTCTGATAGAGCAAGTCCTGG
>JALGUK010000209.1 GCA_029820875.1 Candidatus Zipacnadia bacterium | reverse complement strand
AAGCATCCCATAGGCAGCTTCGGTCCGCCCTGACGCTCCGTGCCCCCGGTGCGTTCCCGTCTCTAGTCAAAATAAGGATAGCACCGGCCGCGCCCCAACTACATACTAATAACCATTCGCTGGAGCGGACCGGGGAGGCTGCGGCAGGACCAAGAGAAAATTGAGATGCGGGTTCCTGGAATGCCTTGTGAGGAAGCGAACCCCGGCCGCTCAGCTCAGAACCGTTGGGCGGCGACCGTTGCGCACTACTAACAAGCGATATCCTGGATATGCGAATACCAGCATAAAAAACTCTAGTATTCTTACTGGCCACGCATTCTTGTTGAGATCCGGTTAGCCTTGTTGAGTTATCTTATGAACGCAGAGACTAAGCAGCATCAGATTGGTGCCGATGACTTCGCCCGCCGTTTCTCACTTCGCGCTGGGAACCTGATGTGGCTGCTCGGCGCGGGTGCTTCAGCCTCAGCTGGTGTCCCCACTGCATCGGACATGGTGTGGGAGTTCAAACAGCAATTATTCATCAGTCAACGCCGGGTCTCACCACATACCGTTTCGGACCTCTCGAATCCGGCGGTTCGAGCTCAGCTTCAAGCCCACATCGATTCCTCGGCGCATTTACCACCATCCGGAGCTCCGGACGAGTACGCTGCACTGTTCGAGGCGGCATACCCCGCCGAGGCAGATCGTCGCACTTATCTGGACGCGAAGATGGCTGGTGCAAAGCCGTCCTACGGACACTTGGCGCTGGCCACATTGATGCGCGCGAATCTCGCGCGCCTAGTGTGGACCACGAACTTCGACTCGCTTGTGGCCGATGCTTGTGCCAATGTGTATGGATCTACCGGATACTTGACCACTGTAGCCCTAGATGCACCAGAACAGGCGGCGCAACTCATCAGCGAGGGCCGCTGGCCAATCGAGGTCAAGCTTCATGGGGACTTCCGATCCCGACGGTTGAAAAATACAGATGACGAGCTTAGACATCAAGACGTGCGCCTGAGGCAGGTGTTGGTCGAATCTTGCCGCCGTTTTGGGCTTGTAGTCGTTGGCTATAGTGGCCGTGACGACTCGGTCATGAGCGCACTTGAGGAAGCGCTGGAGGTAGATGGCGCCTATCCGGCTGGGCTTTTCTGGTTGCACCGCGGGGAAGACTCCCCTCTACCTCGCGTCGGTCAATTATTGGAACATGCCGTGAATAAGGGGGTGGAGGCTGCAATGGTGAAGGTTGAGAACTTTGACGAGGCCTTGCGTGATTTGATACGCATACAAGAGGGAATCGATACCAAAGTGCTCGACTCATTCGCGGTGGGGCGCCGTCGTTGGAGCGCTGCGCGACACCCGAGTGGCAGACGTGGTTGGCCTGTAGTGCGTCTCAACGCCCTTCCAATTATTCAGATGCCAAACCTGTGCCGGCGTGTGGTCTGTAAGGTTGGTGGATACGCCGAGGTTCTTGCAGCGGTTGAACAGGCAGGGGTAGACGTTCTTGTTGCCCGCACACGCGCAGGTGTCTTGGCTTTTGGTGCCGACACTGACGTGCGGCGGACTTTCGAACGGTACGGCATCACGGTTTTCGACCTACATACTATCGATCCCAAGCGCCTACGTTATGAATCCGGTGAGCGGGGACTGCTTCGCGCAGCTCTGACCCGTGCGATTGAACGCCATCGTGGCCTCGACGCCATCCGTCGCCGTAGCACCGATTTGCTGGCACCGTCTGACCCAAATGATGTGGAGTGGATGCCGTTGAAGAGCCTAGTGGGTGATATTAACGGCATAGTAAGGGATCATCCTGAACTGAGTTGGCGCGAAGGCATCGGTATTACTTTAGGTTGGGCGGATGACCGTCTGTGGTTGCTGGTCAATCCGCGCACCGTCTTCGACGGCATAACTGATAGCAACAAGGCAGCCGCCGCGGATCTGGCTCGAGAGCGAACGGTCAAGCGCTACAATCGGCAACTAAACGACTTGATCACATATTGGGCAGACTTTCTCGCCGGTGACGGTGCCGAACTAAGGGCTCTAGGTGTTGATGACGGCGTCGAGGCTGTCTTTCGCCTCTCCTCCGACACAGGTTTCTCCTGGAGGGCACAGCCTTGAGCAGCGAGATCGCTCCACACGTATGGCATCCTGAGCCCCAATTAGCTTTCCACCCGGACCGTACTTCAGATCGCGAGGTCCACCCGTTGCGTGGTCTGTTGCGATTTGGACCGTATTCGGCCGGCTTGGTTCCCGACCCTATCCGGGTCGCTACTTTGTGCCCAGCAGGCGAAAGCTACCGTTTGTACGATTTTATGAAGGAACTCAACGCTACACATAAACCGACCGAGCGCAAGGATTACCTCCCCGAGTGGCCCGGCTTTAAGGGCGTATTCGGCCTGCACATGCGGGCCGCTGGAAGCGGCTGCCATGTAGAACTCAGTGAGCAATTCGAAGGAGAGTTTCGAGCCTCTAAAAAGCCGCATGTATTACTGGCCGACGCGTTGGTACGAGCAATCCAAAGCCTTGAGGCGCACCGTTCCGAGTTCGACGTATTGTTCATTTACCTTCCACAACGGTGGTCCTCCGGCTTCATCGGTGGGCCGAATGAGGATTTCGATCTACATGACCACCTTAAGGCCGCTACTGCTGCCCGAGGGATGCCAATCCAGCTGGTCCGGGAAGATAGGGCACTCACGTACTCGGATCGAGCCAGTGTCATGTGGCGGATCGGACTTGCGTTGTATGCTAAGGCTGGGGGGGTGCCTTGGAAACTTGCAGATACAGATCCTGAGACAGCCTATATCGGCATCTCGTATGCCATTCGTCCGCCTGAATCAGACAGGCCGCGCTTTGTAACCTGCTGCAGCCTTGTGTTCGACGCACAGGGATCGGGCTTGGAGTTCGTTGCCTACGATGCCCACGAGGTCGAAGTCCATCGTGAAAACCCATTTCTCTCACGAACGGAAATGTTTCGAGTTATGACCCGATCCCTGGATCTTTATCGCCGCCGACACGCCGGACGTTCGCCTCGTCGTGTAATGGTCCATAAGACAACAGAGTTCAAAAGGGACGAGGTTGACGGCGCTATGGAGGCGCTCCATCTCTGTGAGGCAGTCGACCTCCTCCAGATTGTGCGGTACGTAGGCTGGCGGGGGATCCGTATTGATGAACCTCGTGGAGGTTCTAAAAAAGGTGAACCAGCCTCCTTTCCTGTCTCGAGGGGTACAATAATCGGCCTCGGTCCGCGAGAGGCGCTACTTTGGACCCACGGTGATGTAAGGCAAATTAGCCAACGCGGATCGTATTTTCAAGGCGCTCGGAGCACCCCTCGACCGCTACGCTTGGTACGCCATGCCGGTCACGGAACCTGGGACGATTCCGCTCGGGCTGTTCTTGGGCTTTCGAAAATGAACTGGAACAATGACGCGCTCTACGACTCATTGCCCGTGACCCTGAGCTATGCGGAGGTGCTTGCGCGCGTAGTCAAACGGATGCGAGGTTTAGGTGCCAAGCCGTACCAAATCCGGTTCTTCATGTAGTTTTCGGCTTGGTAGGCTAATAGTCGATCAGTCACATCATTCCCTGGAGTTTCTGCCCACCTCTGCTGGAATTAGTCGCCGCCCAACAATTCGCCAGACCGTGTGAAAAGTCGGGATGGGAGTGTGGAATTCAGCGACTAGCAGCCTGATTCAATCCCGGTCAAGAGAAAACGCGGTCGAATCGGAACGATAGAAAAGAGAAGCCCTGATCATGCCAGGGCTTCGATCATTCTCTGCACCCCTAGGATCTTGATCGCTCTCATGATGTTGTAAGCTGTCACCGTCAGGGCCATCTCAGCCCGGACGTTGGGAAGCTTGCGGGTGAAGAAATGCC
>JALGUK010000208.1 GCA_029820875.1 Candidatus Zipacnadia bacterium | reverse complement strand
GATGGCCCGGCGCCTCCGCTACGTGGCCGCCGAGAAGGATCCGCTCTACCTGCACGCCCTCACCAACCGCTTCCTGCGCACTCCGAACGTGACGGTGGTCCCGCTGGACCCGGAAAGCAAGGATGACTATTCCGGGATCGGCGAACCCTTCGACACCGCGCTTTGCGTCAACGTGCTCGAATATTTGGAACGGCCGGAGAAAACCGTCGCGAACCTCGCCGGAGTGCTGCGCCCGGGAGGAATGCTGATCGCGCTGGTTCCCCAGGGGAAGGCCCTCTATGGCCCGCTGGACGCGGCGATGCTGATCGCGCTGGTTCCCCAGGGGAAGGCCCTCTATGGCCCGCTGGACGCGGCGATGGGGCACGCGCGGCGCTTCCAGCCGGAGGAGATGAGAAAACTGATGGCGGACAACAACGCATCAGCAAGCCGGTGCTGAAGTTGTTTGACAAGACGGTCTGGCTCTGGAAGCGGCTGGACCCGATCCTGCCGTGGCGGGGGTTGTCGCTGGTGGTGGTGGCACGCAAGAGAGCTGCCGGGCAGTGAAGGCGGCTCCGCGGCTGCGTTCGCGAAATGAGCAAGCCGGTGGTCCCACCACCGACAATCATCGGGACCGGCCGTTGTTCGGCGGCGATCCTCCAGAGGCTAATATTACGCTTCAGCGACGTGGCTGAGGCGTCAGCGAAGCCACGTCCGCTGCAAGCGCTGGTTAGCCGGCGCCCACAGACTCAACGCGTCTCCGCAAAAACAGAAACCGCCGATAGTCGATGTGCTGGTCGAGGCACCGAGATCGAACGAGGTCGGGAGCCAAGGCAAGCTTGTCAAAAGCAATTGCAAACGCCAGATCTGTGCAGATGCCCAGATAAACCAAGCAATCCCGAGTCATCTCTGGATGGTGAAGTGGACCCTTCGCGACCAACACAGGGCATAGGTTCTTCAGCCACTTCCTATACGGATGGGTCCATCCCGAAAGTTCTCTCCAGCACTCGGACACCACCTTTTTTTCGTCAACGGCCAACATTGGAAGGTTGGCGATCTTCTCGGACATCGTGCCGGTCCTACCTGCCCCGACGCTGACGAGCAGCTCAAGAAGGGACCGTGTAACAATCAGGGCAGCCAGATACGAAGCCGCCAGAATAGAAATACACACCGAATTGGCGAGACTGAAGACATAGCTACAGAAGACGGTTCGGAGCTCGGCTATCTGTGCTCCCCCTTCTGGGAGCTGTGACAGCAGTTCGGCCAGTTCCATACGCTCGACAGGCTGCTGCGCAAGTACACTCCGGAGATATAGATCCAGTGGCATGCCGACCTCTGCCTTCACCACGTCCAGCAGGATGTGGTGCAACGCCAATAGACTCGCAATATCGTGTTGGGCGGCGAAGTCGGTGCTAACTAGACGAGCCGCCGGCTGTACGACGTACTCGTCGAGGTAGGCGGCAATCGCCTTCTTAAGCTCACGAACCAATTGGCCCTGCTCCGTCATCTTGGTCCGTCCAAGGATTCAAGCGCTTGGGCGCGCCCTGTTCTTGCCCGTTGCCTGCCCCGCTTGGTTGGGTTGGCGTACTCATCGTCAACCCATTCGTATTCTCCGCCATGTCTGCCAAGTTTGTACCTCCGTGTCTTGATCGCGCCGGACTGCGGATCGCGATCACGAATCGCGATCTCCCCGCCCTCGCCAAACACGATCTTCTGGCCTTCGAAGAGACGATGGTAACGACCAACGAGCTGAATTGCGGTTCTGAGAGCCGCAATGAAGCCTTCCCTGTCCACCGGCCCCCCTGGCAAGATTAGTACTCCGGGATTCCTATTGAACGGGAATCGGCGGTCGTCCAAGAAGCCGCGGTCCTGCGTAACAATCAGACGCTTTTCCTTCCAGGCGAACGCGAAAATATCCGCGTCCGAATGACCCGAGAGTCCAACCTGCCGGGCTTCCAGCGCGTTGTATCCCATTCCCGTCAGAACTTCAGTTCCAAGCCCCGTCAGGGCTTCGTCAACGAGGAATCGAGCCTTCTTCCCAAATTCGCGGGCCAGCCAAGCCTGGTCCGCCTTGCTCGGCTGCACCATGCGCTTCCACGACATCGTCATGCCTCTACTGCTGCTTCGGCCCAGGTCGGCATATGCGGTCTGCATTCATCGGCCGGGGAACCGGCTGACCTGGGACTCCGAGCTATAGGAACTTCACGCCAGAATGCTACCAGATTCAATCGAATCAGCCTGTTCCCATGTGCGGTTCAACGTCTTGTTGGCCACCGCTCTCCTCCTGCTGCGCAGCTTGCTTCCAACCGGCGACGATTGCAGAGAGAAGCGGATCCAGTGCGGCCGCGATGTCTTCCCAGGTGTCAGGTCGGAGTTGCGTTTCCAAGGCTGAGTAGCTGCTGCGGCCTCGGACGGCTTCGGGGACAACCTGGCAGAATGCATCGACAACGGGGCCGGCTCTGTCTACGGCACGCGGGGCGAAGACCAGAAGCAGGCGAGCGGGAGGTCCCGCTTCAAGGTAGAGAGTCAGGTACCCGCGAAAAGTGGGCCTTCCTTCCGAAGTCTTCTCCTGCAAGCTGAAGGAATAGGCAGTCTTCCCGGGCCAGCAGTAGGCACTGAGTCGGGATTCGAGAAAGGTCCGCACCTGCTCAAGAAACTCCTTTAGCCCAAGTTCCTGTGCCTTCGCGTGGAGGATTTGTCGGTTTCCCTCCTTCGTAATGGATCCGGCGGTGTCGCGCGGGGACCGCGATGGAGTTGAGACCTCGACCTGGCGTGCAAGGAAGAGTTTCCCGTCCGCGCGAAACGCGTGAAAAGTGAGGAGTTGGAGGTCGATCCCGGCTTCGGAGAGGAACGTCACGATTCTGCGGGCACGGTCGTCGACGCCAAGGCCGACAAGAACCATTCTCGGCACCTCCGACAAGGCATCGGACGCATTATGGTACTCCTGGGTGTACCAATCCAGAAAGTCGCCGATCTTCTTGATTCCGAGGCGACCGGAGTTTTCCTCGATGAGCTTGGCGAACCGCTCGGCGTCGAAGGACACGAGATCCGAAGCGTAGTCGAGGACTTGCGCGACAGCGTCCCGGGTGAGCGTCCCGCGCTTGAGTTCGAAGACGGTGATCCTGCCATCTGCGTCTATCCCGAGGAGGTCAATTGAGCCGCCCTCGCAGGGCACCTGCCGCCCGAGAAGATTGATCCCCTCCTCCAGAAGCTCGGGGGACGAAACAAGAAGATCCTCCAGGAGTTGCTCGGTCTCCGTATTGTTGACACGCTCCGCATGATGTGCGGTGACAGCCTCCGTCGCCTGTTGCACTGACCAAAGTTCGATTCGCTTCACGTGTTGACCTCCGCTGAAAGGCGCCTAACTCCAGCCCTAGCCTGACCTGGATAGGCTGTCTCTGGGCGCGTTATGACACAACCGCTGCCAGCGCAACCTGGGCGGCAACCGTTTTGATTGTAACGGCTTCTTCCACTTCTGACAACGTCGCGCGCCGCTCCAAGCCGGCTGGTCAGTCTGGATAATGCTACCGACAGGCTTCTTGAGCGCCCAGATACAGGCCCTGGTTGCGGCGGGATCGCAAACCGGCTCATGCCGCGATGTCACGCAATATTTCGGGATGCAGTTCTGCCACCCGGATGAGTGTCTTGGCAACCGCACTCGCTTGGCGGCGACCCTGCTCCCTCTGTTCCAGTGTGCGTTTCGAGATACCCAGCAGCTTGGCGAACTGCGCCTGGGTGAGGCCGGATTCAAATCGGGCTCGCACAATCCGCAAGTGCGGCTGAACGTGAAGCGCTTGCCTGTGCCCCTACGCCTCCATCGGGGTCTCCGAACACCACCGGAACCACGAATGATTTTTCCTGCTTCTTTCCTGGTTCCGCATTCCGCATCAGGAACTGCTGCAACCCGGCGCATTCACCGTCATCGAGGTAAACAGCCCGAGCCGGCTCAAGAACGAGTGACTCAATGAAAGGGAACACGATACTATCACAAGCGATCGGCGGAGCTGCGTCGACGCGAAATATTCTTCGGGCCGGACTCCTGTTTGCGCTGATCTCCGTAAAGACAAGCGCGCCCGATAGCCATGCTGGCGCGGCCATTAGGACCGTCGCTTGTGCTGGTTCCGGCCGCCCGCATACACTAGGTAGCGAATGGCCTATCGTTTCCGTCAGTCGATTTGCAACGAAGTTTATCAGGGTTGGGATTTCAGGGTTGGGATTTCACTGCCGCCTGCCGCTCGATCCGCTCGATCGGCTACGACGGGATCGAAATCGCGCCCTTCACGCTGGCCGAGGACCCGGCGAAGATCCCCGTGGAACGGCGGCGTGAATACCGGTCCATTATGGAAGGCGAGGGGCTCGAGTTCGTCGGTTTGCACTGGCTGATGCTGGCGCCGAAGGGACTGCACGTCACCACGCCGGATGAGGAGCTCCGGAAGCGGAGCTGGCGCCACGTCGACGGCCTGATCGATTTGTGCGCGGACCTGGCCGGGGACCG
>JALGUK010000207.1 GCA_029820875.1 Candidatus Zipacnadia bacterium | reverse complement strand
CCCTCGTTCGGCATTCCGAGGACGTGGAGGATTCCACCCCTATCACCGGGCCGTTGGACTGACGGAAGCCCTCGCCAAGACAAGCCCATCGCTCTTCTCACACCATGCCATTCCCAGGGCCGGTACACCACCCGGGGCGGGCCGTTTCATACAGACTCCGCCAGCATTTGCGGATGATGTCTTCACCCTCTCCAGCCAGCATTATATTGTTCAATGAAGTTTCCTTGGAAACCGAGATAGGGTATAATGTCAAACCAGATGGGAACCTCCTGAGAGCAGGTGTCGCTCCGGGAGAGTGAAAAAAAGCAGTGAATTGCAGGAACGGGCATGGTATGAACGAATTGGAGAGGCGGTCCAGTGGGAAGTGAAAGAAGAATCGCGCACATGAAGCGGCTTGGTGATGCACTGGGTCAATTGGGGCTGCGGGTAATGTCAGTGCCCATACTCCCGCTTGACCAGCTAACAGGACGACCGGATGAAGGCAGGTCGGAGGGATAATATGAGCAACTACAGTTGGCGCAGAGCGAACGGTTTCTCTTTGATCGAGCTTCTCGTCACCATTGTAATCCTCGCAATCGGGCTGCTGGGAGTTGCGACCATGTTCCTTTACGGCATGACATCGCGGCTTTATGCCCAGTACTCCGTCATTGCGACCGATGCGGCGGACCACAAGCTCGAGCAGGTGCGTTCAGCGGGGTACAACTCAGTCAAACCGGCCAACTTCCCGAGTCCGTTTCCGGTACCTGGGCTGCCCGAGGGCGAAGGCATAATATCCTGGGAGCCGTACCCGAATTCGACATCAAACAATCAATACAAGGTCACAGTGGAGGTACACTGGGGAGGCGGCCGGCGGGTCTCCGGCAGAGTGCTGCATGAAACAATCGTGAGCAATCGGCCGTGACCATGCCTTCTGTATGCCGGCGAAACGAAGGGGTGAAAGACATGCAATGGCGTAGCGGACGAACACAGCGGGGAATGACAATCACCGAGCTGGTGGTCTCGATGGTGGTATTCACCTTCATTGTCGGCGTGACCGGGGCCATTTATCTGGCGGCCCTGAGGATGTATAAGGAGGGCTTTACCGGTCTCAGCGCGCACGACAACGCCTCGCTTGCCCTCACCCACCTTCTCCCAGACGCGCGCGAGGCGATGGACATTATCGAACCGAGCATGGCCCTGCAGCCAACCGAGCCGCATGTCTCTGACGTGTTGGAGTATGTCCTCCCACGCAAGGATTCAACCGGTCACTACTTCATAGATCCCACGTCCCCCGATGGGCCGTTGTTCTGGGGCACCAAAGTCAAGGTGTATCTCGGAGACGAGTATGGCACCCCGGACCCGAACGGGACTATCCTTTGGCGGGTGCGGTCACAGATTCCATCAGGGAGCACCTCACCCCCGCCTTACAACTATGGTAGCGCGGAGAAGATTGCAGAGGGGATTACCCACGTCCAGTTCGAACACCCTGTCACCATCTACTCCCCATCCCACTACAAGTTGTGGGACCATGTGCGGATGACAATCGTGGGAACGGCCACGATGTGGCACAAGACTGTGGAAGCGACGGAATCAGCAGAGACTGCAATACGCAATCACGGGTAAGAGACGGCTGCATATAAGCAAGGAGGGGGAAGCGATGAAACGGCTGATGAACGGAATGCGAGGCGGAACCAAGCGGGAAGGACTGGCACTGGTGCTGGCAATCGTGGCTCTGCTCGTCCTGATAACCCTGGGTCTGATTTTCATCAGAGTCGGAACCGTGTCCATACACAATGCAGCGGTATACGAAGATAGAGCCGTTGCGCTGAACTTGGCGGAATCGGGGATAGACGAATGCATCTGGATGATGATGCAGAGCATGAACGGCGTGGACAACATCAATATCAAGCTGCACCGGGACAAACCATTGGTAGCTGCCTCGTACGGACCAGTGCAGCCCCGTCAACTTCAACGCGGTTCGTATTGGTTTGAGGTGTCCAAACCGGCCTACGATGAGGCGGGCATGCCCATCGCGGATACGGTCGAGATTCACGGCTATGGGCGCACCAACCGTGGAACCGTTGAAGAGGTCCGCTGCATCGGTAAATGGCTGCCCACAATCGCCGCGACATTCGGACATGCTCTTTTCTCCGGCCACGACTTGGTGATCGGGGGCAGCTCCTACATTGACGGCAGGCCGGAGGTCGGTGGGCAAGGGATGTACGCCGACGGCAATATCATCGTCAAAGGCAGCAAGGTCGCCTCCCGCGGCGATGTGTCGGCCACCGGAACAATCACCTCGGGGTACACTACCGAAGACGGGGAAATCAAGCCGCTTTCGGGGCAGATTTCGATGCCTCAAATCAACCTTGCATACTTTGAAAGCATTGCCGACGTTGTTATTGACGGCGATGCCACCTTCAACAGCTCCGACGCATGGGGCGGCGGGGGGACCCCCGATGACCCGAAGGTCATCTTCGTCAAGGGCTATGTCCGCATGAGCGGCAACTTCGACGGGTGCGGTATCGTTGTGGCCACGGAGGGATTCCGGGTAAACGGCAACATCACGTACCAGGATCCCGGCAATGCACTGGCGATGCTGACGCCGGGCACGTTCGACATCATGGGTACCGCGGAGGTGCACGGACTTATCTACGCCCACAGCGTCACCGCTGAAGCGAGCTTCGTGGGCAAGGGGACTGCCGACATTAAAGGCGGGGTCGTCGCCGACGTTATTGACGTAAACGGTGACCTCAACGTGACCTACGACCCGCGGCTGAAAAACATCGCCGGTCTGCCGGGTTCGGAGGGACAGGTGGACGTTATCTCCTGGGAGCAGATGTGACGGACCTGCAGGAAGTATCAAGCCTCTGAAACATTGAATCAGCGACCCGACTGGGCCTGCCGGGTGGCACACTCAGCGGCCGTCGCTGATTCTTTGCACGTGCTCCCGCACGACATGTTGAGGGCAGAGGGTGATAAAAAGCTTCAGGGCGATGGCCATGACAGCGATGTCGTCGATTTCCCCGAGAACAGGCGGGATCCAGTCGGGGAGAATATCGAAAGGCATGATGACATAGGCTATGCCCGCCATAAGAATCGCCTTCGCGATAAGCGAGACCCGCCTGTCACCAAGCAGCCGCCAGTAGAGGCGTACGAAGTCCGGCAGATGCCAGATAAACCGGAATAGTTGAAAAGGGCTTGGCCGTCCAAAAGTGCGAAAAGACATCTATGCTGTTCTCCTGATGGCGGGGAACGCAGCCCCGCTAAATGACCGCGCCTGCCGGCAGACTCCTTTTTTCTCCATTCACTCCCCGCGCCGCTTGAACCTCTCTCAATCTTCTTGACAAGAGCTTCTTCATCCTCTGAGAGAAATCCCTCCTACATCATAACATTCCAAGAGAAAGCCGCGGTTCCATCCCCGATTCTCGTATCAAAACTGCGGGTCGGCCGCCACGCATCAATCTGAGGGCGTACCGGCATCACATAGAGGAGTCATTGCCTGGGAAAAGGAATGTGTCCTTTGTGACTTTACCGACCCAATCACATTGGAGCAGTGAGATAGCCTACTACTGGCCTCACGGATGGTGAGAAGCGATAATGTACGAGCAACCCGAGGGAGCACGGGTTTTCGACAAGTTAGCCGCGAAGTATGACCAGTGGTTTGATTCAGCCAAAGGCCACGCAATCTTCGAGCTGGAGACGGCATGCCTCAAGAAATTGACCGTAGGCCAGGGCGGCCGCTGGTTGGAGGTCGGAGTGGGGACAGGGCGATTCGCGCAGGCGCTGGGTGTCCAGGAGGGGGTAGACCCCTCCGAGGAGGTCCTTAGGTTCGCGGAGGCGCGTGGAATTCGCACCCGCCTCGGCACAGGGGAGAATCTTCCATACGGTGACGCCGAATTCGACGG
>JALGUK010000206.1 GCA_029820875.1 Candidatus Zipacnadia bacterium | reverse complement strand
AAGTTCAAAGAGCCTCTTGAGCAGGTCCGGGTGGCTTCGCGACACGACGACCTGGGGTGACTTGGTTGTCTTGCGCACGTCTACAATCAGCACCTTGAGCCGGTCGCCGAAGCGGTATGCCTCGTTCGGGACCTGCTCACGCGGCGGTAGCAACGCCTCGACACGCCCGAGGCTTATAAATACATTGCGGTTGTCCTTGCGCTGGACCTCGCCGGTAACGACCTCCCCGGCCCGTGCGCTGAACTCGTCAAAAACGATCTCCCGCTCGGCCTCCCGGATACGCTGAACCAGGACCTGCTTTGAGCCAATCCCCGATTGCAACATCGGGCTTGCGCTGCTGTGCCTCGGCCAGAGAGACCTGGGCGTGGGGATTATCCGGCTCCGCCACGACCTGGCGTCGCGCGAAGACACGCCACTGGCCGCGTTCTTGGTCAATATCCACACGCACGTCGCCAATGGCTCCGAAGTTCTTCTTATATGCGGACACGAGAGCCGCTTCAACGGTCTCGATTAGAATCTCTATTGGGATACCTTTTTCCTTCTCGATCTGCTCCAGCGCCCGCAGGAAGTCTCCGTTCATCATGCTCCACGCTCCTGGTGTTGCTACTCCTGAAAGCCCCTGGCGCCACCACGTTCAGTCGCCCCAGCGGACCACTAACCTCGCATCGGTAATATGGCTCTTCGGAATCTCGACCAGGCCCTCTGCGCTCTCCAGTATAATTGCATCCTCGGTCGTTCCGGCGAGTTTTCCGATTCGCTTCGTCTTCTTCCCATCCTCGGCAACTGTTGAAACCGCCGCCTCGCGGCCCTGGAAGCGTTGAAAGTGTTCGTCCTTGGTCAAAGGCCGGTCCAGGCCGGGTGATGAGACCACAAGCCGGTAGCTGCCCGGAAACGGGTCAAGCACATCCAGCAGCACGCTGACCTTCTCGCTGATATCCTGGCAATCATCAACGGTGACACCCCCCGGCTTGTCCACGTAAATGGTGAGTGTCCTGTGCCGCCCTTCTCGTCCCACGCGAAGAAGGACAAGCTCCGTGCCAAACTCCTCCAGGAATTCCTCTATCTCGTCCTCGACATGCCCCAGGATTCCCGGCTTGTTAAGCCTGATCTGCGCCATGCCAATGCCCTGCCATGCCTCAGATAAGCTTGCTGAAACCACAAAGAGTGGGTGCAACTCACCCACTCTCTGGACAGTACAGCCCCAATTAGAGAGCAACTTGAGTATAGCACACATAGTCATTTCTTTCAAGCGCGACCTGCAAAAAATGATGCCGGGCAATGTCGTGTGTCTTGGCCGCTCTTGCTTTATCAGGCAGGATTCAGCCCCTCGTGGGGGGAAGAAAACCGCCACAATCTATCAAACGGAAGATGGGAGTTAGGATGAAAAAGCTGGCATGGCTTGTGGCGCTGGCGGCGATGGGCCTTGTTCTGTCTGGGTGTCCAACTCGCTCGCCGCAGAGGACCGGACCGCAGGGCGCAGGGCCAGGAAAGAAAGTAAAGCTGACATTCTCACAGGCGGGTACGGCCAAAATCGGGGAACGCTTCCGTGCCATTCTCAAGGATTTTGAAGCGTCTCATCCGAATATCGAGGTGGAATACCAACCTGTGCAGGGCCGCTACTATGAGCGCGTGCAGACCCTGATTGCAGGCAACATTCCCCCTGACATCATGTGGATGGGCCGGGGCTTCCCGGGCTTCGTTTACCGGGGCGCATTCCAAAGCCTGCAGCCCTTCATAGACAGCGACCCGGATATCAACCTCGACGATTTCTTCCCCACGGCCCTCTCGATGTATGAGTACAAGGGGGAGCTGTATGGATTTCCTTACGGCGTATCCAGCGTCGTGCTGTTTTACAACAAGGACCTCTTTGACCGGGAGGAGTTGAGTTACCCGGACGACTCCTGGACGTGGGATACATTCCTCGAAAACGCCAAAAAGCTGACAAAGGACCTGGACGGCGACGGCCGGATTGACCAGTTCGGTTGCTCGGGCTACTGGTGGACGATTGCCCTGTGGCAGAACGGCGGAGAATTTGTGGATGAACGCACACGCAGGTGTATGTTGGACCAGCCGGAGGCGATCGAGGCGACTAAGTGGGTCTTTGATCTCAAGCTCAAGTGGGGAGTGCAGCCGCCGCGGTATGACCCCGAACTGGGAGCGCCGGAGATGTTCCAGACCGGCAGAATCGCGATGTACATGGGTGCCAGGTGGGATGTGGAGACCTTCGCCGAGAACCCGGAGTTGAACTTTGATGTCGCCGTCCTCCCGCATCAGAAGAAACGCGCAACCTGGATTAGCGTGGAGGGCCTTACAATATCGGCTAAGTGCAAACATCCCAGGGAGGCCTGGGAAGTAATAAAGTACTTCGTCAGTGACGAGGTGCAAAAGTCCATGGTGGACACAACCACTCCGTCGCGAAAGAAGATAGCATTCGACCCGGAAATCAACAAGAACCTGCCGTTCCACAACTACCGGGCCTTCCCCGAGGTTCTCGCGTACGCGCATACGGATCCGAGGCTTTCGAACGTCGAGGAAATTCTGACGAAAACCGATGAGGTCATGCAGCAAGTGGATGCCGGCGAGATTACAGCGAAAGAAGCGTGCCTGGAGGCGAAGCAGCAGGTAGATAAGATCCTGGCAGAGGCAGAGGCGGCCGCTCCAGTGGATGTGAAATCCGGGACCGACTAACGATGGGGGGAGCCGAACATGAACCAATCGTCGAGTGTGTTTGTCATCAGTCTCATCACCGCCATCGCGTTTACCGGTGCCGCGGCGCAGCCGGAGTCCATGGGCGAGAAGCTCGGCTGGAAGGAGCATTTCATCCGGCAGGGCGACGGCAATGGCGGCTGGGTAGTCAAGCCCGCGAGGTATCAAATCCTCCACCATCCGCAGGGCGGCTGGTGCCCGCCATTCGGACTCGCGCAAATGGACAACGGCGAGGTCGTCCTTGTGGGGAGCTGGGAGCCCGGCGAAGGAAAGCAAGGGGCGACTTATATCGCGTTCAGTAAGGACCGCGGCGACACCTGGACCAAGCTGGCCAACATCCCGGGTCTCAGAGGGCGTCCTACGATGCTCGCCTACCTCGGCGGCGGCAACCTGACATTTCAACTCGGCGAGCGCTGGTTCAGCCATGATTACGGTCGCACGTGGACCGAGCATGTTCCGGTCCAGCCGGCCGCAAACGGACTACCGTTCTGGACGGAGGGCAATCCGTGGGTGGATCGGGACGCGGACGGGAATGCCATACGAATGTGCGAGATTGGCTTCAACTACCACAAGGGCGACTGGCCGAACAAGCCGCTGCGGGCGCGCTTCCGCTGGTCAACCGACGGCGGCCGCACCTGGACGGACGAGGTCGCCCCCGACCAGTGGCTCTGGGAGGATATATTCAACGGCAAAACTTACATCCGCGGCGGCGGTGAGGGCTCCGTCGTACGGGCTAAGAACGGCTGGCTCGTGGCGACCATTCGGACGGACATCCCGGCGCGCTACCTGCCCTATACGAGCAATGACAGCCTCTGCGGCACGGCTGTCACTATCTCCAAGGACGACGGCCGCACCTGGTCGCCGCTCAAGCGCCTCTTTGAGGCCGGCCGTCACCATGCGAACCTGCTGCTTATGCCGAACGGCGACATCGTAATGACGATGACGGTGCGGGTGGATGTCCGCGACGGCAAACTCGCCAGTTACCGGCGCGGCTGCGATGCGTTGATAAGCCACGACAACGGGCTGACCTGGAACCTCTCGCGCCGCTACGTCCTCGACGAGTACGAGTTCTACAACGGGAAGGAATGGTTCACCGGAAAGTGTGGGCACCTGTACTCGGTCCTGCTTGATGACGGCTCCATACTGACGGCCCACAGCAACTACCTCGTGGAGGGCCTAAGCCTGATTCGCTGGCGGCCGTAACGTAGGCAGGCTTGTACGTGTAGCGGCGAGGCGATAGCCGGACCAGAATATCAAACACACGGGGGAGAGGACAGCACAAGGAGGAAGTGACGTATGCAGTATCGGCGACTTGGCCGAACCGGGCTGGAAGTTTCAGCCATAGGGTTCGGATGTATAAAGTTCGACAGTGTGGAGGTCACGCGGGCGCTCAACCGCGCCCTCGACATGGGCTGCAACTTCGTGGACACCGCACGCGCTTACAGGAGCAGCGAGGAGAAAATCGGCAAGGCCCTCAAGTCCAGGCGCTCGGAGTTCATCCTTGCGACCAAGACGGGCGCACTGACGGCCAAGGATGCAATGGCGGACCTGGAGACCAGCCTCCGGGAGCTGCAGACCGACGTAATCGACCTCTATCAACTGCACAGCGTCAGCGATGCGAAGCGCTATGAAGCCGTGACAGCCCCCGGAGGGGCGCTTGAGGCGCTGAAGAAGGCGAAAGAAGACGGCAAAATCCGCCACATAGGCATCACCCAGCACAGGGCCATCCACCAGATGAAGGCGGCCATCGAGTCGGGGGAGTTCGAGACCATCATGCTCGCGTACAGCCCGCTGGACCAGGAGGGGGTCGGCCCTGAGGTGATTCCCATGGCCAAAAAGCATGATCTGGGCGTCATCATCATGAAGGGCCTCTCCGGCGGGCAGCTTGTCAGCCCTCCCGACCCGGAAACCGGGCAGCCTGTGTCACCTGACCCCATCGTAGCCGGCGCGCTCCGGTTCATCCTCGCCAACGAGAACGTAGCCACTGTCATCCCCGGCATGGCGTCGGTCGCACAGGTTGAAGAGAACCTTCCGCTTGCCGATATGCCCCCGATGACAAAGGCGGAACAGGACGAGCTGCTCCGGCGGATTGGGAGTATCAAGAGGAGCTTCCGCTACGGCCAGGTCTGCCTGCGGTGCGGATACTGCCAGCCATGCCCCGAGGGCGTTCCTATCCCTCAGATATTCCAGGCCTATGACATGCTGCGCGAGTACCC
>JALGUK010000205.1 GCA_029820875.1 Candidatus Zipacnadia bacterium | reverse complement strand
AACAATGACTCGCCGCGAATACCCCGTTTCCGGCCTATAAACTTCACCGCTCTGGACCATTCCACTTGCATCAAATGCGGCGGGGATGTCCGCTTCGTCGGTTACTTCTTCAAGGAGGGGATGGGAATATACCCATTCCCCAAGTTTGTGTGCAGCCAATGCGGTCGAACGTCCGATGGCTGCCAGACCTACGAGGGCTTTCACAAGATGTACGATGAATGCCCTGTCAAGCTCGCGCAGGATGGCGGGAAGCTTGACTGCGGCGTCTGGAGCAATGGGGAGATGGTTATCCCAACCGGCCCTTGCCCTGTCTGCGGAAGGGTGCTCGTGCCCAAGAGCGCCTACGCCGAATAAGGCCTCTTTGTGGGAACTGAGCCGTTCGCGTTGACCTGTCTATGTGCTATAATAGGCGGCGGTTTACGACGTTGCTGTTAGCTGAACGCTGGAGGGGAAGTCTGATGGATGACTGTATCTTCTGCCGCATAGCGCAAGGCTCCATCGAGGCTGATAAGGTTTACGAGGATGATACTCTCGTCGCTTTCAATGATATCAATCCCAAGGCCCCGACGCATATTCTGCTGATCCCGAGGAAACACATTGAAAACCTGAATGCTGCCACGCCCGAGGATGTTGAGCTGCTCGGTCGGATGCTTACCACCGCCGCTGAGATTGCGCGCCAGGCGGGGATTGCCGATTCGGGGTGGCGGCTCGTGGCAAATTCAGGGCCTGACAGCGGCCAGGAGGTTCCACATCTGCACTTGCATATTCTGGGTGGTCGTGCAATGGGCTGGCCACCGGGGTAGTTGCACGCATTTCGGCGGACTCTGTCCTCCACGGATGCGGGGCGCAATTTCCTGCTTCGTATGTCGGCGATGAGAGGTTCACCGCCCCGTCCGAAGACGGTGTATACCACCAAATCGGAGCGGGCCTTGACTTGTAAGGCAAGACCCGATATAATAGCCAACGCTGCGGTCCTCCCCTGGTTGGGACGACTATAAGTCGCATAAAAAGGTGATTCCGGGGATGACCTGGTTTGACCTGGCAGTGGTTGTTATTGTCGCTGCTTTTGGTACGGTCGAGGCGAAACGGGGTGCGTCCCCTGCTGCCATGGACTGCGCGGCACTTATCATAGTAGGGCAGATCGCAAACGGCGCGCATAGTGCATTTGCCGACTCGCTGAGCATCGCGCCGGCCCTTGGATTCACCATCATCTATATCGTCCTGGCGATACTGGGGATTCTTCTTGTGCGCTTCATACATGGCATGACTATGCTGTCTCTGGACACATTCGATCCGATTGTGGGCGCAGTGTTCGGAGTAGCGGCCGGGGTTGCTGTGGCGCACGCGTTAGGCCAGATCGTTCTTATAGCCGGGGGGGCGGATTATCCAGCGCTGGCCCAGTCTGCTTTTGGGGACGAGGTCCTCAACTTCACGACTTATAAGAAAATCGTCTGGGGCCTGAAACATCTTGGCGACTGAAATGGCACTGAAACGCTATACGTGCCTGCAGATGGTAATGCAAATGGTTGTTTGTTTCCTGAGAAGCTCCATGCCAGGAGGCATTACGGGAGCCCTCGGCATAGTGCATTAGTGCATAATGGCCGAGGGCTGTTTGCTTAATATCGGCCAACAACTCCAATTCAACAACAGGGTTGTGTGATGGCGGACGAACTTGAAAAAACGGATATCCTGCGCGAGCGGCTCCAGGCAACTTATGAAGAGTGCCGTGAGGCCTTGGAGGCTGCCGATGGGGACCTGTTGGGTGCCCTGGCCTGGATCGAGCGGTCGCGGCGTGAGAGGGGAAACAGTCTGACCGGAGTCATCTCGCAGATTGTCGCGCAGACCCAGCAGGTCGGTCAGGGGGGTATTCTGGACCGCGTACGGATACGGCTTGCCGACCAGGTGATTGCGGACTTACCTGTCGTGCTTGCCGGTGCGGGAGCGGCGGCTATGGCCGTGCTTGGTGTATTGCTCAAGCAGCTATCTGTGGAGGCCCACGTCCGCCCCGCGCCCGAGTCCAAAAGAGAGGAGGAACCCCAGGAGACGGGACAACCCGATCAATATACCGAGAGTGCAGGCGGGGGCAATCGCGTGTCAACGCCATAATGGGTCTTGTTCGCCGCAAACACCCCTATGAGGTGACTGCCTGACGATGAGTAATCGAGCGTACTTGCAAGGCGCGAAGGCACGTCGTCGTGGCAGCCGGTATACAGGCTTGCCAGAGGAACTCGTGGTAACCAGCGCCCAATGCGGAGATCGGGAAGCAACCGAATTTCTGTTGCAGAAGTACCGGAACTTGGTCCGCTCACGGGTGCGCACCTACTTCCTGGTGGGGGCCGAGCGTGACGATCTGTTGCAAGTCGGCATGATCGGCCTCTGGGAAGCGATAGTTGACTATCAAAGAGACCGGGACACATCCTTCGCCCGCTTCGCGAAGATGTGCGTGGAACGCCAGATGATTTCGGCCGTTAAGACGGCCACCCGCCACAAGCAAATGCCGCTTAATTCATCTATTTCGCTGGAGTCCTCTCAATCCGACGACAATAATAAGCGGTCGCTGCCTGACATCGTCGCCTCACCGACGACGCGGAATCCGGAGGAGGTCGTCCTCAGCAGCGAGTCGAGGCGACTTTTGTTCGAGTGCCTCGAGCGGCGGCTGTCGGACTTCGAATGGCGGGTACTGCGTGCGTATCAGACCGGCAAATCCTACAAAGAAATGGCGTCCGACCTGGACTGTCCGGTCAAGTCTATTGACAACGCCCTCTCGCGTATACGCCGGAAAATCCCACGCTTGAGGATTGATATGGCCATCGCACGTGATGATGCCATACTTCATTCGGTGCTGCCGAGTCATCTGGCAGCAGGTGAGGCGGGCTGACGCAGGGGCAGGTCCATACCCAATAGCAGCCGGCTATTTCCCGGGGTCGGGGTGTGCAGGTCAGGACACCCCGGCCTTGTTCTTTGTGGTTTATATCTAAGCGCAGAGGCTTACTTGCATGAAGCTGACCGATTCACACGCCCATCTGAATCATCCCGAGTTTGCTAATGACTTGCCGGCGGTCCTCAGGCGCGCCCGGGATGCGGGAGTTTCAGCTATCATCAACGTAGGTTTCGATGAACACTCCAGCCGGCGTGCTATAGAAATGGCGGAGCGGCACCAGGACCTTTGGGCGGCTGTGGGTGTGCACCCGCATGATGCGAAGACGCTGACGCCTGCGCTCTTGGATACTTTCCGCCACCTGGCGGCCCACCCGAAGGTTGTGGCCATCGGAGAAATCGGACTGGACTTTTACCGCGACCTCTCTCCTCGTGATGTTCAGCTCGAAGCCTTCCGTGCGCAGATTGACCTCGCGAAGGAGTGCGGTCTCCCGATAATTGTGCATGACCGTGACGCGCATGAGGCGGTTTTCGAAACCATTCGAGACAATGGCGGCGATGTAAGAGGTGTAATGCACTGTTTCTCCGGCGATTGGCCGTTTGCTCAGCGTTGCATCGAGCAGTTGGGCCTCCATATCGGTATCGCCGGTCCCGTGACATTCGGGAAGAAGAATCCCGCTGGCGCCCCGGGGAGCCTTGGAGAGGTCGCCAAATTGATCCCGCTCGAGCGATTGCTTATCGAGACCGATTGCCCCTGGCTGGCTCCCCAGCCCCGGCGCGGCAAGCGCAATGAGCCTGCTTTCGTGGTTTATGTGGCCGAGCAAGTGGCGCGCCTGAGAGGAGTGTCTATCGCGAGTGTGGCTGATGCCGCCACGGCCAACTTGGATGCGCTGTTCGGCATCTCCGTTTGATTAATTACAAGTGACCGTCCGGCTGGCCGTGGACGCCTGGCGGAGAAGAAGATACTGTGGAGAACTACGAAGTTCATCAGGCGCAGATGAGCTGCAGTTGTAGCCTCCCCCAGCTCCAGAAGCGGCTATCAGGATGTAAACACGAGGAGCGATGCCTTTGGCTTCATGCATCATTCTGAGCGCCCGAAGGGTGCGAAGAATCTCGTCATTCCCCCGTGGAGGCCCGCCTGACATTGAGATTCTTCGGCGCTTTGCGCCTCAGAATGACAAAGTCACGTTGGAGTACCATAGGTTGCAACGCGGGTTGACAATGCCCC
>JALGUK010000204.1 GCA_029820875.1 Candidatus Zipacnadia bacterium | reverse complement strand
TTTTCGGCCTGGTTGGGCAGGGGCGGCGGATAGCCTCGTGCCTGCACGCCGACACGCTTGAGCAGGTGCAAGATGTGCTGGTAGGGCAACTCGGGGTCCAGCAGGCGCAGTTCAACAAAGTGGGGTTGCTCCTGTTCATGGTGGCGATGCGCCGTCGTGGAAGAATCCTGCGCCGCGTCTCGGCGGTTTATCACCGGGACGATTCCGCCGGGGAGCACCGGCTCGTCTACCAGTGGGACGCGGATTCGGACATATTCCACGCGAAGGGTGCTCTGAACAAGCCCAACCGTGAGCTGATGGACTTCTGGCACAGTATCGTCGCGCAGGGCGTCCGGGATTCTCTCCAGGTGCGGCGGCGGTATGTCCAGGCCGCGGCGACATGGCGTCTATAGCGGTCCGGAGGGGCCGAGACAGTATGTCCAGGCCGCGGCGACATGGCGTCTATAGCGGTCCGGAGGGGCCGAGACAAGGAGGCAGACATGACCGGCGAACAGATTAAAGCAGTCCTTCAAGACGGTGGACGTGTGTACGGCACTATGGTCGCCCTCACGCGCGGCCCTCGGTGGGCGCGTGAGCTTGCAAAGGTCGGGCTTGACTACGTAATCGTAGACACCGAGCACTCTCCGTTCAGCCGCGGGGAGGTGGCGGACATGGTGGCTATGCTTGAGCTTGCAGGAATTGCGCCGTTTGTGCGCGTGCCGATCCCCGATTCCCACTACGTGACAATGGCGATGGACGCGGGCGCGCACGGGGTCCTGGCGCCGTATTGCGAGACGGTCGAGCAGGTCAAGGAGGTCACGGGCGTTGCCAAGTGGCGGCCTCTTAAGGGTCAGTTGCTCCAGCAGGCGCTCGAGACGGGTAAGTTCCCCAGCGAACAAACGAAGGACTACCTGATTGACTGGAATCGCAACAGCATCGTCATCATCGGCATCGAGAGCGTGCCGGCGATTGCAAACCTCGAGGCTATACTCGACGTGCCGGGAGTGGATGTGATTTTCGTCGGGCCGCATGACCTCAGCCTCAGCGTGGGTGTCCCCGAGCAATATGAGCATCCGGACTTCGAGGCCGCCCTGCACAAGATAATCCAGATATGCAATGCCCGCAACGTACCTGTTGCGATCCATCTTTTGGACCTTCCGCTGGCGACCAAGTGGGTTCGTGCCGGCGTGCGGTTTGTGCTGCATTCATCGGACATAAGCGCGATGGCCGCAGGCCTTCGGGGTGACTTTGCGGAGCTACGGGCTGTCGGGGATAAATAAAGGAGCACTGCCGTGCAGCACTAAAGCCGGAGCATGAGAAGGTGGCAGCATGTACAAATGCAATGCGCTGTCGGTGGGCATGGCGGTCGTGGTATTGTACCTGCTTGCGGGTTTTGGCCGGGCGGCCGGCGACGAAGGCCTTGTCGCCCACTTCACGTTCGACGAGGGCTCGGGCGATACGACCGCCGCAGCCGACGGGATAACAGGCCGCATTTTCGGCGCTCGCTTTGTGCCCTCCGGCGACGGCTATGCGCTCCGGCTTGACGGCAAGGACGACTATGTGGACTTCGGAAGCCCGAAGGCCCTGGACCTTCGCGATGCAATCACCGTGGAAGCATGGCTATGGCCGGAGGCGGTTCCGTCCGGCGAGCCGGGCGTCATCGGGAAGGCTTACGACAGCTACGTGCTCACCTACTATGCCGACGGCAAGTGCTGGTGGTACATTGGGGGCGGCGGGAACAATGTGAAGGCGGTGGTTTCCAAGGGACATTGGCACCACGTGGTTGGCACATTCGACGGCTCCACGCTTCGGCTGTACGTTGACGGCAGGCTGGCCGCCAGCAAGAAATCCTCAACGCCGCAAATCGCCGCCGGCGGCAAGTTCTTCATCGGCAAGAGCAGCGGAGACTCGGTCGCTCATTTCCAGGGGATGGTGGACGAAGTGAGGATTTACAATCGTCCATTATCTCCCGATGAGGTCCTCGAGCATTACAGGACCACGAACCTGACTCACGAAATAGGCATCACTGCATCTCTCGACTACGGCCGCCGTGAGGCCGTCGTGGGGCTGGACTTCCGCGGGCTGGGGAAACTGCCGCCCCGTGCAAGCGCGCGGGTGGAACTTCTCAGGGCGAGCGGCACAAAACCCCTGCAGAGCGTGCTTGTCAGGCCCATCAGCAGTTGGGGGAAGGCTCAGGTGAGCGTGGCTGTGGGCAAACTTGCACCCGGAGAATACCAGGTCCGCGCCGTGGCGCTCGACGGGAATGGAAGCAAGATTGGGAGGACATCCTCGGTGAACGTGACTGTGCCACAGAAGCCCTCATGGCCCGATAACCCGCCCGGCGTGAAAGTGCTGAACAATTTCGTCAGCGAACTCCTCAGCATCAAAGGACCCCTGGAGAAAGCCCATACCCAGCTCGAGTTCACCAACCCGCGCTACGGTTGGGTGTTCGTATCATCCACTGCAGATGTGCGTGGGACCGGGAAGCTCCGGATCTCGCTCGAGACCAACAGGCGTGAGCAAGTCATCGTACACGAAGAGGACGAGCCTGAGACCCTGGAGGCGATGCGGCTTCTGCCCAAGGGGCGATGGAAGCTGCATGTCACCCGCCGAGGCGATGCGACCCTCAAGAGCCTTACGGTGCGGTCCATACCGGAATTGTTCTATTGCCAGTTCCAGGCGAATCCGCATGTGACCGAGTACGGTCCCTACGACTGGGGATTCCTGAGCAAAGACGTCCTCCCCAACTGCAATGCCATCGTCGGGAGCGGTGCTGAGGCGCACCGTCCCTACGTGAGACAGTGGACACGCCGGGGCAGGAAGTGGATAGGCTATTGCGGCCTGCCCGGGCTTGGGGAGAACAAGCCTGTGGACCCGGATAAGGTCGAGGCGGCCTGGAGCACAAACCCGGGTTACAGCGATTCCCTCTACGGCGGCATCATCGTGGACGAGTTCAGCGGCGGGGAGTACCCCCAGTATCCGGGCTGGACCGAGGCGCTGCGGCGGCTCAATGCGAACCCGAAATTCAAGGGGAAGTCCTTTTACGCCTGGTGCGGGCCGCTGTACGGCGGCCGCCTGCCCGTGCAATTCAGCAGGACGGTGATGGACGGAGGCGGCTTTCTTGTGCTCGAGAGGTACCTGCAGGAGCAGCCGACCGAGGCGGACGCAATGGAGTACATCCGCAGCACCGTCCGGGACCCTGTTGTCGCATGGGAGAAGGCCCAGCCGGGTGTGCTAAGGCACATGGTCCTGTGCCTGGGATACCTGTGTCAGCCGCCTGAGAGCCTTAACGTCAATCCAAGCGTGGATTACAAGGCATTCATGGATATGCAGTTCAATATGCTCGCAAACGACCCGGCCTTCTTCGGCCTCTGGGGCGTAATGGAGTACCTCTCCAGCTACGCCGACGAGGAGGCGGTCAGATGGGCCGGCAGGCTCTACCGGCATTACTGCATTGAGGGCAAGACCGACCCGCTCTACAAGGACCCCTACATCCTCACCCACATCGAAAACCCCGACTTCGCCGTCGGTCTTGAGGGCTGGACCGCAAGGCCTGCCGAGCCAGGGAGTATAACGACCGGGAGCATGAACGGATATAGCTGGCTTCAGGGACGGTACCCCAAGACGACCATGGGGGACACCTTCGCGCTGATGAAGCGAAGCGGCAAAGGGCCGAACGTGCTCTCGCAGAGAATCAAGAACCTCCAGCCCGGGCGCCTCTACTCGCTGAAGATGTTCACGGGCGACCACCAGGACCTCTCGGTCAAACAGAAGCACGCGGTGAGCATAGAGCTGGACGGCGTGGAGCTTCTTCCCGAGAAGTGCTTCACGCATGTCTTCCCCAACTGCTACGCCCACCACTGGGGCCCGTTTGACGCGGAGCATAATGCCTGGATGAACTTCCACTGGCGGGTTTTCCGAGCAAAGGGGACAGAGGGCACCATCTCGATATCCGACTGGGCCGCCCCGGACGCCCCGGGCGGACCGATAGGGCAGGAGTTGATGTTCAACTTCGTGGAGATTGAGCCGTATCTGGAGGATTGACACCGGCAGGGCGACAACCATGCTCGCGGCAAAGCGACTCAGAGGAAGACAGCGGTCTGTTCGTCAGCGAAGGGACTATACCTGCTCCTTATGCAGCCTTTGGATTTCGTCCTGAATTTCGTCGATGACCTCGGGATTGTGGATGACCTTCTTTTTCCCCTCTTTCACCGAGATGACGTAGAAGACCTTACCACCATACTTTGCTGTGAACTTCTCGTGTGTCTGTTTCTGCCATTGCAGCTCATTTATGATTTCGGTGATGTAAGCATATCCGGCTGGCTTAATCTGCAAGCCGATATACTTGTCCCGAACTTTGATGAAAAAATCGACATTGTATTTCCTGTCCCACTCATCGGGTGCAGGCTCGACTTTCACGCCCAATGCCTGTTGCAGTTGGCCGTAGATGGTCTGTATCTCCGACTCGTAGCCGTCGTAAGTTCGGTTGATGACCAGGTTGATGATAAAGTTGATGCAGTCCTGCTCGGTGACGCTTTCGATCTCCGCTTGGCATACTTCCGTAATCTTGACGTACAGTCGTCTTCCGAGTTCTTCAAGATGCTTCTTGGGATATACGTTGGCGTAATAATATTGCTCCCATTCGGCAGGCGATTTCGGGGAACACTTCCTTATCAGCTCCGACACCGGGCCGACCCTGTTCTTTTTGTTGAGACCCCATCTATTAGTTGCCTGGTTAAGTATCCACTCTTTGGCCAATGTTTGCCCCCCTTGTGTCTTAAACCGCGTTATCTAGTACTACAACGAGACTTTGACTCTTGTGTCATTCTGAGCGCCTGAATGGTGCGAAGAATCTCGCCGTTCTCCTGTTGCTGTGCGTCTAACAACGAGATTCTTCGGCGCTTTGCGCCTCAGAATGACAAAACCCTCCTGTAGTGCTAGGCATGTTCAGCTTCTGTCTATCTTCGACCCAAATGTCCTCTTCCTTGGATCAATTTTCTTGTCGAACTTGACGGGATCTCGGAAGACGTATGGCAGCTTCTTAATTTCGCTTGAGAAGTCGACTGTAGGCTCTTGTTGCCTTATGAACTCAAATTGTGCATCTTCAAACATGGTACCCTGAACCGCGCTGAGTTTGTCGCGGATAATCGGGAGAAAGTCCTCGTTCACTTCATAGCCGATTGAATTCCTGCCGAGGTTCTTAGCAGCTAGAGAGGTTGTACCGCTTCCCAGGAAGGGATCAAGTACTGTATCTCCTACAAAGCTGAACATTCTGATGAGCCGTCTAGGCAGTTCCTCCGGAAACATTGCCAGGTGTTTGTCTTGCTTTTCACCGGGGAAGTTCCAGTGACCCGCGAAGTATTGATTCCATTCATCGGTAGTCAATCGCGACTGTTCCTTGACATCCGGGCTGACGGCTGGGGGCTTTCCGTACTTCTTGAAGATTAGAATGAACTCGTAATCCAGCTTGAGAATCCCGTTTCTCGGGTATGGGAAAGACCCCATCACGCTTGCGCCGCCGGTTGTGTGACACGTCGTGACCTTCTGCCAGATAATAGCACCCATATAGTCGAAGCCGGCGGCCTCACAGAACTTGATAATCTCGGTTCTTATGGGAACAATTTTGTATCTGCCATAGTAAACGGACCGGGCGAACTGGTCGCCTATATTGATGCATAGCCGACAGCCCTTATGCAATACACGACAGCATTCGTTCCAGACCAGGTTAAGGTGGTTGATATACTCCTCATAATTGTCATTGAACCCTATCTGGCTGCCGTTCCCGTAATCCTTGAGTTGCCAATATGGTGGTGAC
>JALGUK010000203.1 GCA_029820875.1 Candidatus Zipacnadia bacterium | reverse complement strand
GCTCGCTCGCATTTGATATGGTCGCGGGTCAGATACTCCGCCTGCGGCCCCACAGCCGCGACCGAATGGGTAGGATGAAGGCTGCGCCTGGCTCCGGGCCAATGCCGGAAAGCCTCGGTGATGCTGCCAACGGTGGACGGTGACTTTTCAATGTCAAATACGCCTTGCGCCATGGCGGGCATCATCACTGTCCCGCTGTCCCCGACGACCTCCAAAAGCGCCTCGATGACCGCGCTTTCGCCGCCTTCCACATCACCGATTGCGCTCAAGCTGCTGTGGACCATCACGACGTCGCCCCGCGAAAGTCCCAAACGGCGCAGACCATCAACAATCATGTCCTTGGTGACGCGCACAAGCGCACCCCCTATTCAGTGCAAACTCAGAGCTCCCGACGGTTCACACGTTCAAACGGCGGCCGCACTCCGCCGGCCCACCTGCAGGTTCCAATCATCGTTTGCATACTTTTCGCGCTGCAACCGCTGGGCCTGTTCGACCTCCGCAGGCGTCAGCTCTCCCGGTTCAATCTCGACACCCAGGGCCTCCTGAAAGCCGACAACAAGCGCTTTGCAGACCTCGTCAAACGTCACCGGCCGGCCCAGCCCTTCTGACAATGATATGGCCGCGAGGGCCCTTGGACGAGCGCCCTGGCCGGGTCGCATGACCGCAAACATATCATCAACGTTAAGGCTGAGGGGAATCGAGCCATGCTGCAGAACAGTTGTCGCCGAGCGCGTCTGAGCACTCCCAACTATTTTGCGGCCCGCCAAGGAAAGGTCACAGCGGGCCGTCTTTGCGAAACAAGCCGCTGCGGAGCCCGGCCCAGGTGACTTGACGGAATCTGCGCGCTTATCGGCGAGGGTCGCGCCAAGCCCCAAGCGCCGGAGGCCGGATTCGATTCCCCTGCTCAGGTACCGGTAAGACGCCATCACCCCATCCTTGCAGGGCAGCATCTCGCGCCGGATTACAACACAATAGGTGACCTCGTCATCATGCAGGATAGCCCGGCCACCTGTCGGCCTTCGAACCAGGCCGTAACCACGGCGGCGACACTCGTCCACGTCAATCTGCCCTTGAACCGGCTGGAAGTAACCGACCGATACACCGGGCGGCTTCCAGCCGTAGAGGCGCAACGTCGGGGGGACGAGACCCGCTTCGTGGGCCAGCATCACAGCTTCATCAACAGCCATATTCGTCGCCGCATCTGCAAAGCCGGACTCAACCAATCGCCATTTCACATCTTACCACTTCCCTCGCCACACGCCACCGCCGACGAGGGAGGGACATCATTGGGGTGATACGGCTCGCCCCAGGATGAACCGCCCGCCGAAAGGTCTTACATCGGTGGTGACTGCCCCTTGCTGAATTACTCTTCTTGAAGCTCGGCGAGGAATTCCTCATACTGCTCAGCGGTCATGAGGTCCTCCAGCTCGGACTCGTCCGCTATACTCAGGACAATCATCCAGCCTTCACCGTAGGGGTCTTCATTAATCGCCTCGGGGGCATCCACAAGATCCGTATTGACCCGTATGACCTCACCGCTGATGGGCGCGCACAAGTCCTCAACCGCTTTTGCGGACTCGACACTGCCGAACACGTCCCCCTTCTCGAGCTGCGCTCCTTTTTCGGGGAGTTCGAGGAACACAATGTCGCCCAACTCCGACTCGGCATAGGAGCTGAGCCCGCAGGTCGCATCCTTGTCCTCCAATCGGACCCACACATGCTTGTCCGTGTATCGAAGTTCGTCGGGATACATCTGCAACCTCCTTAGAAGAATATATCTGGCTACCTAAAAGCGGCATTGCGTCGCTTCATGGAATCTTTTCAATGCGCGGTTTCGCTGTAGGCGCAAACGCACCTCCCCTTCGGCTACAATAGTCGAATCGCGGACGCTTACCCGCTGGAGTCTCATGTGGACCGGCAGACCCCTCCATTGGCGCATATCAACAAGCGGATTAGCCGCCTCCGACAGCCCGCGAACGACAGAGGCCGGGAGCGCCACCCCCATCACCCTGACCTGCGGATGGGCCAATACGACTTGAGTGCGGCGTTTGACGGCGAGCGTGCCCGTAACTTCGACCGAGATCGGCACGGTGGAATCGAGGAGCCCGCAAAGCCGTACATAGTTCGGCTCCTGAAGAGTGATAGACGGGTTCCGCAGAGTCTGTATTTGATTCCCTAAGCCTGCATTCAACGACGCCTCGCTGAGCGCCACCAATCCTCGTGCCCGCCCAACCTTGTGAACCACGATACACGGGCACCCACCCATGACTTCCCGCATGTCGAAGCTGACATCATCGAACTCCAGGCGCACTCTGGCAACCTGAAATCGTCCGTCCCTTCCGCCGGTTCCTGACCTCCCCAGGCGACCGTTACGCCCTTCGATAACCAATCGGCCCACATATACCTCCCGCGCGGGATGTCCTGATGAGAGGGTGACCCTCAGCCTGGCAAGGTCTTCGATGTCGAAACCGTCAATGCTGATCATCACCTCGTCAAGCTGCCCGGCCAGAAGCTTCTTGCGCGAGGCGGCCTTGATTTGCACATCAACGTCCTTTGCGCTCGGCAATGCATTGCGAATGCTTCGCTCGACCGCTCTCGCAACCTGGCCCGGCGACACACCACCACCCAGCAACAACAGCAACAACAGGCCGATGATAACTTCCATGTCGCCTCCCTTGCCATCCCCCTCATGTCACAATAATCACCCGGAGGGCGACGTCACTCCGAGCCGGCAGCGTCCAGCTCCAAGTTCTCGCCCTCCTCCGGCAGTTCACGGAATACTAATGCCATGTCCACTCCTTGACGCGCGCGCCTTTTCCACATCACTGCGAAGACAATGTTACCCAACAGCAGAGCCGCCAGCCAGAAGCCGGTTGCGGATGCGAGAGTTTGAACCTTGAGGCCGTTGACCAGGGCGTTATTGATATCACTGACGACGGTTGTCAACAACAGTATGCCGACCGTCACCATCGCTCCGACTGCCACAATAACCTGCCATATACGGTGGCGCAGAAAAGTCACGCCCTGATAAAGCTGCGGGTTGCGATAAGGGAAGGCAATGACAGACGCCGCAACCAACACATAAGTGAACAGCAGCGCGACGACTACGGTTTCGAAGCCCTGCCTGAACCACAGGTCGCAGACAATCACAAACAGGCTGGCCACAAATGTACTGATAGTCAGTGCCCAGTGGGGGGTGCCGAAACGCTTGTTGACCTGCGCGAGACGCCTGGGGATAAGCCCGTCCTTCGCCCACGCGAAGAACAGGCGCGACACTGCCATGAGCATAGGCGGAATATCATTCGCGAGAGCCAGACCAGCCATCAGCGCCACAAACACGGCCAGCGGCTTGGGCATTAATACCCCCATCAACTCAGGCACCGATATTCTCGCCTCGCTCACCTCAGCGAAACGGGCCACATACTGCCACGGGACGGCGTGATAAACCGCGGCTGAGTACAGCACATAATAGGTGCTGATGACCGCCATCGCTACTACGAAAGAGCGCGGCAATGTGCGGACAGGCTCCTTGGCCTCGCCGCCCGCCTGCGAGATGCCTGCAAAGCCAATGTAGGCAAAGAACAGGATTGATGCGCCCCGCATGAATGTACTGAAGCTTGTAGCTCGCGGCGCGAGCTCATTGATGAACTCGTTCATGTGAATGCCCTTTTCGGCAAGGAGCGCCTGTGCGTAATCAGCCGGCGAATTTACCAGGCCGACGCCGATGACGACCACGCCGCCGAGCAGCATCAGAATCATCAGAACGACCACGGTGATGCCATACGTCCGAACACCCACGAGGTTCACAAGCCAAAAGAGCCAAAGCAAAAGCAGCGGCAGAAGAAGCTGCACCATGTGCATCCCGAGAGCAACCGACAGCCACTCGATGCCCGCATATTCTGCAGCCGCTCGCAG
>JALGUK010000202.1 GCA_029820875.1 Candidatus Zipacnadia bacterium | reverse complement strand
GCGGCGATATCGCGCGTGACCTCGACGTGTTGCTTCTGGTCGCGGCCCACCGGTACGATGTCCGACTGGTAGATGAGGATATCCGCGGCCATCAGCACGGGATAGGCGAACAGGCCGTGGTCCGCCGGGACGCCCTCAGCCACCTTCTCCTTGTAAGCGTGGCACCGCTCGAGAAGCCCCATCGGGGTGACGACCGAAAGAAGCCATGTCAGCTCGGTGACCTCCGGCACATCGGACTGCTTGAAGATGACCGCGCGATTCGGGTCCAGGCCCAGCGCCAGAAAGTCAGTCGCGAGTCTGAGCACGTTCGCGCGGAGGGTCTCCGCATCGCGGATGGTGGTAAGGGCATGGTAGTTGGCGATGAAGTAGAAGCCCTCGTGCTCATGCTGTAGTTCGATGTACTGCTTCAGTGCGCCGAAGTAGTTGCCTATGTGGAGTGCCCCGGAGGGCTGTATTCCCGAAAGGGCTCGCATTCGTTTCACCTCATGATGAAATAAGCCGCGGGCTGCCTCCAGGCTCGCCCACGGCTCCGAATCAGCATTACGTCCGCACGTCAAGGAGCGGGCGGCCCACCATGTTGGAGCCGCCGCCACCAATTCCTCCGGTCGGATGGCCTTGCGTAGTCCACTGCGTCCGCTCCTCTGTCGGGAGTGTAACGTCGGCGGTCCGAAATGTCAAGAGGGTCAACGACCAGGAATTCGCGCTGCAGTTGAGGAACTGACGCTATAACATCCTGTGCGGCTCGGCAAGGTGCTCTGCGTTCAGGCGCCCTCGTCCACAACGGAGGATGATCACAGTGACATTCCTCAGAGGCACGGCACTCTTGTACGCAGCACTGATCTGCTTGGCGCGAGTGGAGGCGACTGACGGCCCGGAGGCTTACTTGGTCAGTGGGCGCCAATCACAGTACGCGATCGTCCTCCCCGCCTCGCCGATTCCAGCCGAGCGGACGGCTGCGGAGGAGCTGCAATACCACATCAAGAGGATGTCGCGGGTCGAGTTGGCCATCGTCTCCGAGGACGAGTACGAGTCCGGCCCGATGGTAGCCGTCGGCTTCAACAAGAAGCTGCCCCCGGCCCTGCGGCCGGACAAATTCGGCGAACTCGGAGCGGAGGAACTAATCATCCAGGCGGAAGGTGACGTGCTGCTGCTCGCCGGGGGCCGACCGCGCGGCACCCTTTATGCCGTCTACGAGTTTCTGCACCGCCTTGGTGTCCGCTGGTACACGCCCGAGTATACACGCATACCCCATCTGCGAAGCATCCCATTGCCTCGAGAAGCTTTCCGGTACAGGCCGCCCATACGAATGCGCGCGATGGCCGCTGGGAACGCCCCAACCCGGGCGTGGGCCGCCCGCAATCGCCAGAACCAGTATCTTGGCCTTTGGAGCGATCCGGGAGAGGAGTACGGCGGCGGGTGGGCCGAGGGGCCGGACATGCACACCTTTTGGCGAATCATGCCAGAAAGCCATCTGCGCGCTCACCCGGACTGGGCCGCCGAGGTGGACGGCGAGAGACGTCCGCCGGCCGGGAACCGGAGCTGGGGTCTCTGCCTGAGGCCGGAGGTCCGTAGGTACCTGGTGGACCGCACCATGGAGTACGCCCGGTCGCACCCGAACATCAAGGTCATCTGGATCGGGCAGAACGACGGCAGCCCCTACTGCACCTGTGAGTACTGCCAGCGCTTCTACGACGAGCACGGGGGCAATCCCTCGTCGCTCATCGTGCAGCTCCTCAATGAGCTTGCCGACGCGGTCGCCGCCGAGATGCCCGACCGGATGGTCAAAACCCTTGCCTACAGTTGGAGCCAGGATCCGCCGGAGGGAATGACCCTCCGCGACAATGCAATCATCATGTTCTGCGCCGGCGCGGACTACTACAAGCCGATTGCGACGAACCCGGCGACCGAGGAACTGCGGCGGCGCATCGCCGCCTGGCGCGAGATCTGCAGCAACATATCCGTGTACCTGTACTCATACCCTCACGACAACTACTGGTTCCCGGCCCCGTGCTTGTATTCGGCCGCTGACAACATCCGGTGGGCATATCAGAGCGGCGTGCGCGACGTGTACTCTCAGATATCGGGCTGGATGAACTGGTACGGTTCGGAACTGGTGCACATGAGGGCCTGGGTGTACTCACGCCTGATGTGGGACCCGAATTCGGACGTGAAAGCCCTGGTGGAGGACTTCGCGCGGGGATACTACGGTCCCGCCGCTGATGCCGTTCTGGATGCCATCGCGCTGGTGCATGAGGATGTATTCGACGAGAACGGACAGATGCGCCAGTATAGCGACAGCCTCGTAGCCCCCCATTACCTGGACCCGCGCAGGATCCGCCAGGTTAACCAGATGATGGAGGAGACATACAACTCGCTGCGTCAGGACCGATACAAGCACCGTCTGAGCTTCGCCTGGATACCGTTCCTGTGGGCGGACGTGTGGCTGGGATTCACCGACCTGGGCACGTATGACGAGACCACGGGCACATGGGCCGTGCCCATGGCTGACGGCGACACGCGCAGCCGGTACGGACGACTGGTCAAGCGTTTCATGACTGAGCACAAGGTCGAGGCGGTCAAGGAGATAGGCCGGCTCGACCCGTCCACGCTGGCCCTCGACAAGATGGGGGTTCCGTGGAAGGCCTACCGGCTGCAGGAGGGCGCCGTCCAGGCTGTTGTGGTGCCCGAGGTCGCCGGGCATATCGTCGAGTTCGCAGACACGCAACTCGGACTGTCAGTCCTGAAGCCCGCTTGGTACGGGCAGATCCTGCAATACCCCATGACCGGGCCTTGGCCGGATTTCGTCAACGGCCGGTCCCCGACGGCCTACGAGGTCACGTCGGACGAGGGGAACCGTGTGACGCTTTCGGCTCGCATCGGGAACATCAAGGTCCAAAAGGAGGTGTCCATCGCCGAGGGCGTACTGCACGGCGATCTGTCCGCCACGGCCACGGAGGGGGCGGATGTCCAGATCCAGCCGCGGCCGATGTTCAACATGGATGACGGCGTTTTCGGCGATGCGCCCGCTGTCTACATCGAGAGGCGCGACGGAACCTGGTCCAAAACGGTGCTGGGTGAGGGGCTGGGCGACTTCTGGTGGGCTGAGGGGCATCTGGACATCGCGGATGCTACTGGCCGCATCGTTATCGCGAGTTCTACGCGCCCGGCGGGGCTTCTGCTCAGATTCAATCCGGACGAGGTGGAGTACATCGAGTACTGGTACGAGAGGTATGACCCCCACCCCGCCGGCCTAAGTTACATGTTCCAGTTGCACCCTACTTCCCCGAAGAGGAGCCTCGCAGCGGGTGAGAGCATTGAGCTTGGCCTGCAGCTGCAGATCGTGCCGGACGCTTTGGCAATCGTAGAGAGCCAGACGGCTGACTGATGGCAGTTGCCGTCCGTTCTCGGCTCCGCGTTACGCACTGGCGCTGAGAGAAGGCTTCCTGTAGCTCCAGGAGGAAGGTGCACCTGAGTTGATGTGAACTGCGAATTCCTCACACGAAAGGCTGATGGATACATGGGAAAACTGAAGACGCTGCTGTTCTCCGGCGGGGAGATTCACGACGCGAAGGGCTGCGGGCGGGAGATTTACAAGGCGCTCACGGCTTGTGAAGACTTTGATGTAACCCATGTCGAGGAGGACCTCTCGATTCTTGAGGCGCCAAACCTCGAACCCTACGATGCCATCGTGTTCTATTACACCGTCGGCACCATCACCGACGCTCAGAAGAACGGCCTGCTGAACTGGGTCGCCTCCGGCAAGGGCTTCGTGGGGGTGCATTCGGCGGCCGATTCGTTCAAGGATTGCCCGGAGTATGTTGCCTTCATCGGCGGGCACTTCGTCACCCACCCGCACTATCGCGAGTACCAGGTCAGCGTTGCCGACCCCGACCACCCAATCACCGAGGGTCTCGACGAGTTCATGGTCACAGACGAGCAGTA
>JALGUK010000201.1 GCA_029820875.1 Candidatus Zipacnadia bacterium | reverse complement strand
TCTTAGCCTGTTCTGCGTCTTCGGTCCGGGGCAGGAGCCTCGGCCCTGGAACGGCTCCGGCGGCGCGTGGTCCATCAAAGGACCTGCAGGAGTTGTGAACGTGAATGTCTCCAGCCTGGCGCTGTCAGTGGCTTACCAAGACGGCCGCTTCGGCTGGCGCATCAGAAGGTACCGCCACCGGCCGAGATGACCGATAAGCCGGCAGCGCCCTATGCCGGAGCAGGTTCCCGCTTGACACATTTGCCTCAGAGCCTACCCGAAAGCCGGCCATACGGGGGCGACGGCCAAGTCACCCCTAAATGTCATTCATCACCCCTAAATGTCATTCGTCGCCCCCTAAATGTCATTCTGAGCGAAGCGAAGAATCTCGCTGTTCACGCGCCGTTTCGATCAGTTGCCACCGGCGGAAACGGCAAATTCGAGATTCTTCACTCCGCTCCGTTCAGAATGACCGGGCAATCAACAGCCTGTCGCGTAGTCTCCGGGCAGGCTCTCAGCGCTTCCCCGCCTCTTGAATTTGCTGCTCAGTGAAGCGCACGACGACGGGTAGCCGCAGTCGCCGCCAAGTGAGGTCCAACCGACCATTACGCGGTGGTCGTAATCCCAGGTCTTCCCCTCGTCGTAACTCAGCATCGCGCCCGTACCGAATGGGACCATACGGTTACCGTATACCAAGAGAAGATGACCGCTTTGCAGGCGGATAATATCCGCCGGATGCTGCTTCTCGCGCGTGACGCGGACAGGCCCGCTCCATGTCCTGCCTCCGTCGGTGGAGACGGTCTGGTCAATGGCTCCCGAGTTCGTCCGCATCTCGGCGATTATCGTGCCATCCGGCATCGCCAACAGAGCAGTCTCGTTGTGTCCTGCCGGCGAGATGAGCGAGAAATCCTCCCACGTCTCGCCGTTGTCGTGCGAGCGGACGACTCCAACCAGGCTACTGGCCCCCTCGGGAAGCTGCACCGGGCCCTTGTAATCGGCGTCTCGCCCACCATACACGGACATAAGCGCGGTGCCGTCCTCGAGAACGATGATTTTCCCGAAGGGTGAGCCGCCGCGGATAGGGCCTGTAAAGAGCTTGCGCTTCTGCGACCAGGTCTTCCCGCCGTCCTTGGAGAGAACGTAGAACAGAATGTACTCTCCCGCGCTTGTGTCCCATTCACCCTTCTCGTTGTACGTCTGCGCCTCGGCATAGGCCATCACAATGGTCCCGTCGGGCATCTGGCCCATCGCCGGATTCCGGTCGTCCCACTTGCTGTCAACAATCACCTTCGGCTCCGACCAGGTCCTGCCGCCGTCGCTTGATTCAATCCAGTCCAGGCGCCCCTTGATTCCGATATGGGGCGCTCCGCCCCGGACGACCGCCGCAATCCTCCCGTCGTTGAGATTGATTAGGACCGGAAAGTATCCTCCGCCGCGCTCGGCCACGATATGCTCGGCTGCCTCCAGCCGCGGCGTATCGCTTTCATCGGGCACCACTGACTCAGGCATGACGGCCCACTCCTTCTCCAGAGTAGCTTGGGTTCCTCGGACCTGCACGTCGTCGAACGCGATATGACCCTGTCCGGTCCGCAGTCCGACCCGACCGGCGAGGAACGTGCTGTCCTCAACCTCTGTCACCAGCTTGCCGTCCAGATAGACTGATATCTTAGGCCCCGCGCACGTAATGCGGGCCGTATGCCACTTTTCGGCGCTGATTGGCAGGTTCCTCACGCGGGCCAGCTCGGTGAACTTGCCCCCGGACTGGTTCAGGTACAGAATCAGTTGGGAGTGGCGGCTGTCGAAGTGTGCGAAGTAGTAGTCCGCGCTGCTCGTGGAGCGAAAAACCAATCCGGCGGCCTTTACTCCTGCGCCCTCCGGATACACGTAGAACCGAGCGGTAAACGTGAAGTCGGAGACCACCGGCTCCTTGAGAAATGAGTAAGTGGCGGTCTTGTAAATGTTGGTCTGCACGTACGCACCGTCCCGCACCACCCACTTACCGGTTACAGGCTGCCAGCGCGGTGATGCGTCGCTGCCTGCTGCGTAAGAGCTGAAGTCGTCGGATACCTCCACCTTCTCCTGAGCACGAAGCACCCAGACACCTACAGCCAAGAGCATTGCTGCGGCGAATGCTGTCCAATACCGGGCTCTCATAGGTCCCCCCTCTTTTTCTCGGCGGCTGCTTCAGCCGAATACCATGGCGCTTATTGAGCCTGATACGCGCAGGTGGCCTGGCCTTGTCGGCCAGGCCCCCCGCATTATCCCTTGCGTGGAAAGCGTTTACAAAAGGCTCGGAGCAGCCCTGGCATGGCCGTCCAAGAAGAGCTGGTTCCACATCCCATTGTGGACGCCCTTTGTATGTGCAAAGTAATTGTACATCGGCCACTCTTCCATGCTCGCGTTGCTCGTCCAGTCCTCCATGATTCGCAGGCTGGCCGGCGGCACACAGCTATAACCTAGGGCGTCGGTCCAGTACTGGGGCCACTTCGGCTGGTCTATTAGGCCCTTGAAGAAGCCGAGGTTGGTGGTGTAAGTCACTTCCTTGGGCGTCGGGGCTCCAAGGTCTATAACCTGTTTGGTTGTTGTGGGACATAGAAAGATGTTGCGGTTCTTGGTATAAGGGTCCAGCAGGTCGGCAAGGCTGTAGGTGGGGTCTGACGGGTCCCAGGCAGGCGGCGGGCCGTTGGCCTCACGGTAGTAAGGGGCGACATAACCACAAGGCATCGTGTTTTGGTGTCCAGGGCCCCAATAGCCCCCTTCCGGGATGTAACCATCGTAGTCCTGGCAGTACATATGCAGCGATAAGCCTATCTGTTTGAGGTTGCTCAAACAGCTTGCTCCTCGTGCCTTCTCCCGCGCCCTGGCGAACACGGGAAACAGGATGGCGGCCAGGATTGCGATAATCGCAATCACAACCAAAAGCTCGATGAGCGTAAAGCCGATGCGCCGCTTAGAACTTTCCCGCATAATTGCTTCCCCCTCCTTTTTACTGCGTCGTTCTGCATTGCCTCGGCAAACCCACGACTACGACTGCGTTACCACATCCCTGCTTGGCGGTGCGACAGCTCTGGACGGGGGCCTGGGCAGGCCCCCGTCCATCGGCTTCCGAGTTTTTAGAGTTTATGCGCCATCCAGTATTGGACGGCAGCGGGATACCAGTTGTTATCAGGCCCCGCGCCTATCACATCATGCCTCATCGCTTTCACGTGCCCATCGCAGAAAAGCACGTTCTGCGTCTCGCCCGCGTGCCGGGCGATGCGGCCACCCCAACCAACAGTCTGCGGGTTACAATGGTGGAACATCCATGTGGTGGGGGTTCGGCCGCCGAACTGGTCGGGGCTGGCGTCCATCCACTCACAGGTATTGGCCGGCTCATCAATAGCAGCAAGCGGGCAGCCCCCCTTATCGTAGCCGTCGTGACTGCCGAATCCGCCGTTGGCACGCGACCGGTAGGCCAGGTACCAGTCGTTGTGGCCGTAGTTGCTCCACCAGCCGTTGGACCCGTCCAAGGTTCCCATCTTCGCCCTCGTACTGGCGCTTGGACACACCCAGATGCCGACATTCTTCATATACGGGTCAAGAATCATCGGCCATGTGCCCGGGCCCGGTGGGTCGGGGCCTGGGTACTCGCCCGAATCAAACCGCGTGGCGAGCGTCTCGTCATAATCCTGAGCGTACATCTGGCTCGCCAGCCCGAGCTGCTTGAGGTTGGACAGGCAGCTTGCCGCCCGTGCCTTCTCGCGCGCCTTGGCGAACACGGGGAACAGGATGGCGGCCAGAATCGCGATAATCGCGATCACAACCAGGAGCTCAATGAGCGTAAAACCTCGAGACTTGTACATAGTTGAGCGCATCCTCCTTTGTGTGAAACTATGACTCTAAGTGCTGACATCTTCTCCAGCATTTTTTCACTCGCATCCCTCCTTTTTGGGTATTATATTCGTTACGAAGGCCTTCACTCCTTTTTTTTTCATCATAAAAGCACACTTTTTTCACCGCTATGTATACGGCGCCCGGAGACCGAATATGGAACGGACTTGCGGTCACTCGCCCTCAACGTACAGCGCGTACAGCCGTATCCCACTGCGCTGCGGTCCCTCGAAGCTCACGCGGATGCGGAATTGCCTCCCAACATCGCCTACCCGCTCGCGTCCGGCCCATGCGACCGGCACATTGACACCCGGGCTTGTAACCTGACCGCCGTCCTCGCTCCCCCAGCCTGGGATAGGACGCTCGAACTCATCCACCAGTTCGACCTGCAGCCACGCTTCCGGCGAAAGCCCATCTGCGTTGACGGTCAGCCTGGCAGGCCCTGTTACTTCAAGCGGGCAGGTGACCATCTGCGCTGGCTCCTCTGCGTTCATCGGCGACACAGAGCCGAAACCGTCGCGACGCATGGTCAGCAGCCCCACTGCTCCGTGGGGCTCGGGATTGCCGCCGGCGCTCAAGTCCCACGCGCCGTACCAGATGTATGTCTCGTCACCGACCTGCTCGAACGCCTGGCCGGAGATAAGCCCGCGCTGGTCCCACTC
>JALGUK010000200.1 GCA_029820875.1 Candidatus Zipacnadia bacterium | reverse complement strand
TGGCGTAAACTGGATTCGCGGCTCAACTTGCCGGAAAACCTCGCGGGCCACTTCGACCCCCGCCGCTACTCCCGCGGCCTTCGCAATGATTCGCCCCGAGGAGATGTGCCCCTCCAGTACGACGGCAGCGGTGGTCACATCCCCCGGCCCGATATCCTCAGCCAGCGCTCGTGCGACTATGTCGCGTACGACACGCGGATTAAGTCCTTCCGTTTGCACCGAGAGCCCTCGCCATCTGAACCGTTTGTACGGGACGCCACGCGCCGTTCTATCCGGTTGCCACCATCCGCTCGATAGCCTGGAGCGCTCTCACCCGCACATCCTCCGGCACGGTTATCACGTGTTGCATATCCTGCAACGCCCACAGCACGTCTTCAAGATGCGTCCGCTTCATGTTAGGGCAGACTATACGCTCGGAGACATGGTAGAACATCTTTCCCGGGTTTTCACGACGGAGCCGATGGAGAATCCCGTTCTCAGTTCCGATGATGAACTCCTGCGCATTGCTTTCCGAGGCCCGCCTGAGAATCCCGCTCGTGCTGACCACGTGGTCGGCAAGTGCGGTGACATCCGGCGTACATTCAGGATGCACCAGAACCTCAGCCTCCGGATGCTGGTCCTTGGCACGCTTGACGTCCTCGGCGAATATCCGGTGATGGGTGGCGCAGAAACCGGGCCAGAGGTGGATTTTCTTGTCGGTATGCGCGGCGACCCACATTCCGAGGCTCACATCTGGCACGAAAATTACCTCATCCGCGTCCACCGACTCAACGACCTGCACGGCATTCGCCGAGGTACAGCAGTAGTCACACTCCGCCTTGACCGCTGCGCTGGTGTTCACATAACAGACGACAGCCGCATCGGGGTGCTCCCGTCTTTTCTCCCGAAGCTGCTCGGCGGTAATCATGTCCGCCATCGGGCAACCCGCCTCAAAAACAGGCAACAGGACCGTCTTGGCGGGGCATAAAATGGCAGCGGTCTCGGCCATGAAATTCACGCCGCAGAAAACGACCACGTCGGCGTCGGTCTCTGCCGCCCGGCGACTTAGCTCGAGAGAATCGCCGAGGAAATCGGCTATGTCCTGAATTTCAGGCAACTGGTAGTTGTGAGCCAGGATAACTGCGTTACGCTCGCCTTTGAGCCGTGAAATCTCCGCAATGAAGGCATCCGAGTTAGTGGGCAATATCTAATGCTCCTCGACGTTTTTCACGTGGTTGTTGTCGTCGACCTTAATGACTTTAACACGCCAGTTATCCAATTCGTCCTCGTCAACCCAGGAATATGCCAGAACGATTACCGGGTCCCCAACCATGCCCAGTCGGGCGGCGGGGCCGTTGAGGCAGACGGTGCCGCTGCCCGCCGGGGCCAGTATGACATATGTTTCGAAACGGGCTCCGTTGTTCAAGTTCAGTACTTGAACCCTCTCCCAGGCGGCAATCCCTGCCGCCTCAGCCAGCGTCCGGTCGAGGGTGATGCTGCCCTCATATTCAAGTTCCGTCTCCGTCACTGTCAGCCGGTGGAGCTTGGCTCGGCACATGCATCGCAACATCGGGGTCACTCCAGATTGTGAGATTATCAATAAGCCGTGTTGAGCCTACGCGAATTGCGCCCGCCGCCACTACCGGCGGTTCGATTTGCTCTACGGGCTGTAATGTAAGGGGATGAACAATCTCCAGGTAATCCAGAGACGCGAGAGGCTCGGCTCTGATGATAGCTTGTGCTGCATTTTTAATGCTCTGCGCGTCGCGCTGCCCGGAGCGGACCAGACGCTGGACCTCGTCAAGCGCCCTTTTGAGACACAGAGCCGCCCGGCGCTCCTCAGGCGCAAGGTAAGCATTCCGGGAACTCATCGCCAGGCCGTCCGCCTCGCGGACGGTGGGTAATGACACGATCTCGACCGGCAGGTTCAGGTCCTTGACCATCCGCCGCACCACTACGAGTTGCTGGTAGTCTTTCTGCCCGAAATAGGCCTTGTCCGGCATAACAATGGTAAAAAGTTTCGTGACAACGGTCGTGACGCCCCGGAAGTGCCCGGGCCGGAACGCTCCCTCCATCGTCTCGGTCAGCCCCTCGACCTCCACAAACGTACAAAAGCCGGGCGGGTACATCTCCTCGGCACCGGGCGCGAAGATTGTGTCCACACCTGCGTCTTCGGCCAGCCGCTTGTCGCGCTCTAAATCCCGCGGGTATTCCTCGAAGTCTTCTCCCGGCCCGAATTGAGTGGGGTTAACGAAAATACTCACTACCACATGCCCACATTGCTCCCGCGCCGCCCGCATCAATGAAAGATGCCCTTCGTGGAAAGCTCCCATCGTCGGCACAAGTCCGATAACCTTGCCCTCCGCCCGCGCGGAGGCCACGTCAGCACGTACCTGCTCGATCGTATGCACAAGCTTCATAAGCAGCGCCTCATTATTCTGCTGCAGTAGACTTTTGCTCCATGTGTCATTCTGAGCGCCCGAAGGGGGCGAAGAATCTCGCCGTTCTTATGTCGAGACGTGTCTAACCACGAGATTCTTCCGCGCTTTGCGCCTCAGAATGACAATGAGTCGTTATGACACTATCAGTAACGTTTACGCAGAGCCGCCGCAAATCCTCCCGCAATGAGCGCGCCTAAGCCCATCGCCCACACAAACCATCCATCTGACCCCGCCACTACAGACCACACCAGGCCGGTTGCAGTCACCAGAAAAACCATAAACATCCATATCGAAGCGCATCCGAACTCCCTGTCCTGGAATACCTGGCTCGACCCTGCCGTCCAGCCGAATCCGAAACAGCAGACAACAATCACAATCTGCAAGAACTCCTGCATCTTAAACAGCCCCCAAATGCTTAGCAAATTCAGGGGCCGGCGCCGTATACGCTTCCAACGCGTTTATCGTGCGATATCCATTATCTCGTTGATACGCCCTACATAAAAGTTAATTGCAATGTAGAGCACTAATATCCCTAATAGAATGAGGCTGACGGGCACGATTGCTATGCACATCTGGTGGATAGCAGTTTTTGCTTCGTCCTCGTAATACTCAGAGACCTTGTTCAACATGCCATCCAAATCCCCGGTTTCTTCGCCCGTCGCAATCATTTGAAGCACCATGTTCGGCACAAGTCCATGTCCCGCCAGCGCCGAGCTGAGCTTCCCGCCGCGCTGCAGCTCTGGCTCGCAGCGCTCAAATGCTTTTTCTATCACCTTGTTCCCGCTGGAGCGCCCCGCTGGCCCAACCGCCTCGGAAAGCGTTACACCGGCACTGTACAGAGCAGCAAGGGCCTTGCTTGCCTTCGCCACCGCCAATTTTTTGACATTGGGGCCAATCACCGGCATGGCAAGCTTTATATGGTCCCACACTTCAGTAAATTCAGGGCGCTGCGAGAGCACACGGAATGCCAGCCCGGCGACAATCACGCCGCCGATGCCGAACAGCAGGAACATGAGCAACGAACCGGCGAACGACAGGTAAGAGCTCGGCGCACCCAAAAAGACCTTGGGCACGACCGATAGCACACCAAGCACCAATATCGCGACGACTAGCACAGCCTTCGGGTAGAAGGTCTCTCGGCTGATTGTGCGGCGAAGTTCCATTTCGTACTCAAGGTAGTCCGCAATACTGCGGAGCATTGTGTCAAGCATCCCACCGTGCTCGCCAGCGCGTACCATGGCAATCTCCATCTCCGTGAACACGGTCGGATAGCGCCTCAACTGCTCGGAAAGGGGCTTCCCCGATTGGATGGAAGGTTGAATCTCCTCGATGATTCGCCTCAGCCTGGCGCTGCGTGTATTCTGACCAAGCACATCCAGCGAACGGATGAGCGTCATTCCCGAACCGACCATCGTCGCCAGTTCTCGAAACATAATCACCTTATCGTGCACCTTCACACGGAAAAAAAGCGGCTGAATAAGGGCCTTGTTGAGGGCGTCGGCAAAGCCTGTGGGGGCACCTGCACGCACGTGCTTGATGCTTGTAATCCAATATCCTTCTTCGCGGATCTGCCG
>JALGUK010000199.1 GCA_029820875.1 Candidatus Zipacnadia bacterium | reverse complement strand
GGGCCGACCGTATACGCGACGGCATTATCCGGGGACAGGCCCACCTCAGTGCAACATTGAGGGACAAACCCCTCACGGCCAGTCCACGTTTCGTCGCCGCGGTCCACCGTGAGCGCTACTTCGATGTCCGGGGACGCATCCCATTCCTTCAGCGCGTCCTTGTAGCACAAAAGCTCCGGGCTGCGAGCGCCATAGACCAACATGACCTTCTCGTACCTGTCCCTGTGGGCCAGCATGTACTCCACGACCGACCGGAGGGGCGGAAGGCCGATTCCACCGCCGATGATGTAAACGTTCTTGCCTTCGTGCTCCTTGACAGGGAACCCGCGCCCATAGGGGCCACGTATGCCGATAGTATCACCCGGCGAGAGACCGTGCAGCGCTGATGTGACCTTGCCCATCTTCTGCACGGAGAAGCGGATGGGGCCGCCGTCTTCGTTGTAGCAGGCGATTCCAAACGGCGCCTCCCCCACACCGTAGACGGAGCATTCCAGGAACTGGCCGGGCATCGGCCGGAACGATTCGGCCACCGCGTTATCGCGGAAACGGGCTATGAATGTCTTCAGGCCCGGTCCCTCGTCAATAATGTCGTCCAAAACTGCTGGATGCGGGAAGTAAGGGTTCTCCATTTCACTCACGACACACGAGATGTAAGCCCGGTTGCTTGTGTCAGGACAGGATGTCTGCTCGATGATTTCGCGGATGTCAATGTTGACCGGACACAGCCTCACACATCGCCCGCAACCGACGCAGGTTATCCGCCCGAATCGCTCAACCGAGAACGCAAGCTTGTGGCCTATCCGCTGGCGCTGGCGCAACCCCTGGGTCGGACGCGGGTTGTGACCGCTGGCCTCGAGGCAGAAGGCCTCGAACTGGCAACTGTCCCAGCAGCGGTAGCGCACCCCCTGCGGACCGATACTGTCGTCCATCACGTCAAAGCATGTGCACGTCGGACACAGGAACGTACATATTCCGCACCCGATACACGCCTCGGACACCTGCTCCCAATAATCGGTTTCCTCCACAGCGCGCTGAACGGCCTCAGAGATGTTCTCGGCGGGGACATGTTTCTGCATCTGTACGGCGCGCCTGACCACCTCGTTTCGCGCTGCGAGGTCCTCTTCACCGGCCTCCGTGAAAAGGTCCCCCGCCTGCTCGAGGAGCGCTTCACCCTTGTCGGTCAGCGGCTCCACGAGGAACCTCTCCCCGATGGGCGTAAGCAGCACGTCCATGCCCTCCGGCTCGCTTAGCGCCTTGCTGATGGACTCGCAGAAGCACTCCATCGCCGACTCGGTGCACAATATGCTCACAATCGTCGCCGTATCGCGGCGGGCCGCGTAGTAAGGGTCCTTCTCTTCGTCATCGAAGAGCAAGTCTGCCAGAACCCGTGCTTTCGCGTCGCAAGGTCGAACGCCGAACAGCACCCACGGCTGGACCTGGGGCGCAGCCTCCGAAACGCTCGGCTCGTGGGCAAGGCGGTCGAATGTGAACAGGGTCTCTGAACGCGGGAAGAAACATTCCTTCGGGGGGACAACGGTGTTTTGAATGTCAAACACCAGGTCGTCCTCCCCGCTCAAAGGGCGGAACGCCACCACACCATCCGCGTCGCGACCCGGCGCTATGACCGGCTGCGAGGCGCGAATCTGCTCCAGCCAATCGCGGATTTTATTCCGACTGATGGTCTTCGCCATTACCATTCAACTACCAATAAGGTCTTCACATCGCTCACAACAAAAAAGGGCCGCACTGACACCTCAGACAGCACCGTCAATGGCTTCCTCGGTGTCATCTTCCAGGAAATACAGGAACGCCGGCAACGACTCAGGGTCTTTCCAGTCAATCTCGCCGAACAATTCGGCCACTTCGCGCCGCAACCGGGCATTCAGCGCCCTCAGCGGCACATCAACCGGGCAGGCAGCCTCGCACGCGCCGCAGTCCACGCACCGACCGGCCAGGTGCATCGCCCTTCCGAGATGAAACATGCGATTCTCGTCGAGACCGACGCTTCGCGGCACCCACTGCGGTTTGGTCTGCTCCACGAAGCAAGTGGTGCAGTAACAAGCCGGGCATGACTTCACACAGGCATAGCAGCGGATACAGCGCTCAAAGCCGCGCGAGAAGAACTCCAGCCGCTGCGCGATGTCCATCGCATCCGTGAGGGAAAGTGTCGGGTCCTCGGTGACCAAGGCTCCCTCTTTCGCCTCTCCCAGCAACGTGTCGGACACGGGTGTTATCCGCTCGGTGCAGACCAGGCATTCGGTGCGCAGGAGCTCAACTGCAGGAATCCGGACTTCTCCATCGGTTTGGGTCACGATGAACTCTTCGCCCTGGCGCCGGATGCCGGTGAACTCGCGCAGGTTTACATCCTGCCGCTGGGCCAACTTGCTATGGTCAACCACACCCTCACATGCAATGCCGATGATGTAGACGTCCTCGCGCTTGATCTTGTTTTCGCGCACCAGAAGCTCCACGGCCCGGCCGTCGCACCCCTTGACCACCACCGCCGCCTTCTCCTTGAGCCTGGGCAGGTAGTTCGCGAGGTTGTTGCCACACAGGGGGCTAAGGACGAGCTGCTCTACATCCTCGGCCTTCCTGATGAAGGCCGGGCGCGTGCGGAATGGCTCGCTGCCACGGCGGTAGCCGAGGACAAGTGAGGCCTTTCCCTCGCTCAGGACCTTCGCGGCTTCCTCTTTGAGAGCATCGGTCAGTTCGTTCATGGTATCTCCGTAGCTGCTGCACTCAGCCCGCGGCTTGCACTCTCGGCCGCGTCGGCTCAATCTTGAATCGGTGCGCCTCGGGGCGGAACGGGCCGAGCTTGCGTATGTCCTCGGTCATTTGAGTCACGATTTCGGCCCACTGCGGGCCTTCGGAGGCCGAGACCCAGTGTGCTCGGAAGCGCTCAGGCTCAATGCCGACGTACTCGAGCAGCCTCTTTAGGATTGACAGGCGCCGGCGAGCGTAGTAATTGCCCTTGGAGTAGTGACAATCGCCCGGATGGCAGCCCGAGACCAGCACACCATCGGCACCGCGCTCAAAGCCGCGCAAAACGAAGAGCGGGTCCACCCGTCCCGAACATGGCACGCGGACAACACGCACGCTCGCGGGATACTCCAGACGGCTGGAGCCGGCCAGGTCGGCACCCGCATAGGTGCACCAGTAACAGCAGATGGCGAGAATCGTCGGCTCCCAATCCTCGGTGTGGCCGTCTTCGTCCTCTACGCGCATACGATGTCAACCTCCGCCAGAATCTGCTCGTCTGTGAATCCGCGAATGGTCACCGCCCCTGACGGGCAAGCGCCAGCGCAGGTGCCGCAACCCTGGCAAATCGCCTCGTTCACCGAGGCGACAACGCGCCTCTCGCCGGTCTTCGGGTTTTCGAGAACTTTCTCCTCGATAGCCGTGAACGGGCAAACCCGCAGGCAGTTGAGGCAGCCGGCGCAATGGTCCTCATCGACTTCGGCCACTTGCGGCTCGGAAAGCAGAGACTCCTGTGAGAAGAGTCCGACCACCTTCGCGGCCGCCGCGCTTCCGCCCGCGACTGAATCGGGAATATCGCGCGCGAACTGGCACGCTCCGGCCAGGTAGATACCCGCCGTGAGCGTCTCGACAGGCCGAAGCTTCGGATGGGCCTCGGTGAAGAAGTTGTGCTGGTCGGTGGCGATTCCGAACATGCGCGCGACCTCGAGGGCATCCTCCCGCGGCTTGATAGGAGTGGCGAGCACGACCAGGTCCGCTTCCACCTCCACAGGCGCCCCGAGCAGAGAGTCAGCGCCGCGCACTACAATCTTGTCGCCGTTAGGGAAGAGCTGGGAGACACGGCCTCGCAGGTACTTGACGCCGAACTCGGACTGCGCGCGCTGGACGAACTCCTCGTAGTTCTTACCCCCGGCACGGATGTCGATGTAGAAGACGTATATGTCCGTATCGGGCATCTTATCCTTGATGAGCATCGCGTGCTTTGCGGTGTACATGCAGCACACCTTGGAGCAGTACGGCACGCCCTTCGCCTCGTCGCGGCTGCCAAAACGATTGTCTTGGGTTCCTTGTGGTCGGAGGGGCGGACGATATGGCCCTCGGTAGGGCCGGAGACGTTAATCAGCCGTTCGAGCTGCAGGCTCGTGATGACGTTTTCGTACTGGCCGGCTCCATACTCGCCGTACATGGAGCCGTCTTCCACCTCTATGCCTGTAGCCACGACTATCGCTCCGACCTTCTCCGTGACAAGCTCATCCTGCATCTCGAAGTTGATAGCGTCCTTGGGGCAAACTTTAGCGCATGCGCCGCACTTACCCTTGGTCAGCATGATGCAACTGTCGGCATCAATCACCGGAACGTTCGGCACACTCTGCGGGAATGGGACATAAATCGCGGTCCGCGTCCCAAGCCCTGCGTTGAACTCCGAGATGTTCTTCTTGCTTGGGCACTTTTCATAGCACAGCCCGCAGCCTACACAAAGCTCCTCGTCCACATAACGGGCCTTCTTACGGATTGTCACTTCAAAGTTGCCGATGTAGCCACTGACATCCTCGACCTCGGACCAAGTCATCAGCTTGATATTGGGGTGTGCGGCCACATCCACCATTTTCGGCGTGAGGATACATGCCGCACAGTCGAGGGTGGGGAATGTCTTGTCGAACTGCGCCATTCGACCGCCGATGGACGGGGACCGCTCGACCAAAATGACCTCATATCCCGCGTCGGCGATGTCCAGGGCCGCTTGTATGCCAGCAATTCCGCCCCCCACGACCAGCGCGCGGCGTTCGATGGGCAGCTCTTTGCTGAACAGCGGCACATTTCGCTGCACCTTGGCGACCGCCGAGCGCATGAGAGCCGCGGCCTTAGGTGTCGCCACCGCCATGTCCTTGTGAACCCACGAGCAATGTTCGCGGATATTGGCCATTTCGACGAGGTAAGGGTTCAAACCCGCCTCGGCCACGCAGCGGCGGAATGTGGGTTCATGCAGCCGCGGCGAGCAGGATGCGACGACCACCGAGTCGAGGTTGTGCTCCTTGATGGCTTCCTGAATCATCAGTTGCCCCGGGCTGGAGCACATGTATTGATAATCCACTGCATACACGACGCCTGGGAGGTCCTTGGCGGCCTCGGCGACGGCGGCGCAGTCAACGGTCTTAGCGATGTTGCTGCCGCAATGGCAGACGAAAACTCCGGTTCGGGCCATACTGCTGGGCTTCCTCCGTGTAAAACCGAAAGGACTAAAAAACCGCGTCAGGTTCCATCATATTGGTCAAAGCCGGTGACTGACCCATCCGCTGTAAAATGCCTTGAACGGGAGCCGGACGGCGTAAAGTTCCCCTTCTCTTACCTGCACGTCCAGAATAATCGGCTTGCCCTTCAGCTCTGCGATATTGTCGTGCTCTTTCCAGCGCGCCTTGGCGAACAGGTAATCGCCCGTGACGGGGACCGCGTCTGCAAGCGTGTAGCCTGGTATAGGCTGGAAATTCCCAGCATCGAGCACCTGCACTTTCGCAAACCCGCTGCGTGTGGTGCGGACGTTGAGAGTTATTTCGTCGCCCTCGGGGATGAGCGCCTTCGTCCGAATCAGCCCAAGGCGGCCTCGCGTCCTCAGGTACGCAAACCCGTCCAACCGCAACTGGTATATCAGCGTGCTGAAGAAGCCTCTGCCCCACTCCGCCGACTCCGTATAAGCGGCATGATCCCCCCACGCGGCCATTCCGGGGAAGAGCAATCGGTTGTCAGGGGTCCGGACGGGAGTGCCCAGATAAACGGCCCCTCCGGTTTGGGTTCCAGGCTCTCCTCGAGCGATGAACGCATCCCGAAAGGCGCGGTACCAGTGATCGCCGTCGTAGCTGTAGGTCAACTGCATCTCCGTTGACCCCTGCCACTTGATAATGCTCTTCTCCGTCGCTTCCGTGTCGTAGACCGACAGCAGGCCTATCTGCATATCCTCGTACCGCCAGTTGGCCATGCCGTAGAACTCACGCCCCACAGGGTCCTCGGCGTCGGGCTGAAAGACTACCTCCGGGGGGCTGAATGTCTCAAAGTCGGTCGTAGTCACACGGGCCACACGCCGGTCGCACCCATGCGGGCGGCCGAAGATTTGGAATTGCTTGCGGATGGGGTCCCATACCACGCCGTTCCAGGTGTCGCTGCCCCACTTCTTCCAGACTTTGTTAGGTTCCATCCAGCAATGTATGCCGTCCTTTGAGTAGGCTAAACTGGTCTCAAAGGTCAGAACGTATCCCTTGTCAGCCAACGGCGTGCCCGCAAGGGATGTGATTGTGAAGCGGCTGAGGGGCTTACCGTTCTCGTCCACCACCACATTGTCGCCCTTGGGATTGAGGGTAGTGGCGGAAGCATCCCCCCTCAACTGGGGCCAGTTGCACGGGTCATCGCTCTCGACCCGCACATTGAAACGCGTGGGCTTAGGGCCGGTCGTCTGGCAATCTATATACATCACGTATCGCCCGGATTTCTCGTCGAAGAGCATCCAGGTGCCCCGCGCCATGGTCAGGCCTTTGGGCAGGTCGGGCGTAATGTCTGCAAGCAAGGCGGGGTGCCCCTGCATCCGGTCAAATCCCTGTCGCATCTGCAGCATCCAGTCATCGAAAAACAGCAGCGCCTGCATCGGCGGCCCCGGCTCGATAGTGACAGCTCCGGACCCGGCCATAGAAAGAAGCCCTATCAGCGGAATCATCGTCAGCATCTGCACCACTCCCAGCACTCTGATAGCGCTTGCGGACGGCGTTGCCCGCCTCGTCCTGGCTGTCCGAACGGCGATGTCATCATCGGGAGCCCCGTAGGACGACTTTCCCGAATCATTCAGTCCCTCCACAGTCCCAGTGAATCCAGAAGAGGGTGTGTATCAACCAAATGCCGGCCCAGCTCCAACTCACTCGGTGTAAGGCCGACGGCCAGACCGACCAGCTCGGTGATATAAAAGACCGGCAAGGGTTCAGGCAAGAGCTCCGGACGCCACTCCACATTCCTCGGCTGACGGGAGTCCAGGTTCATATGGCACAGTGTACACGCCACGACCAGGCAGTTGGCACCGGCGTCGCGGGCGCGCTGAGCAATCCGGCCGCACATGGTCGTGACCACGTCCGGTCGCGTGGTAGCCAGGGACGCCCCGCAGCAGTCGGTCCTCGCATACCACGTAACCGGCTCAGCACCGAGAGCCTCGGTTACCTGCTCCATGTACGTTGGGTTCTCCGGGTCGTCGAACTCACATACGTCCGGCGGCCGAAGCAGCAGGCAACCGTAATAAGAGGCCGCCTTCAGCCCATTAAGTGGCATCGTCACGCGCTCCCGGAGCGCCTCGAGCCCCACGACATCCACGAGCAATTCCAGCGTATTCAACACGCGCGTACTACCTTCGGGCACCGCAGGCAGCGTGTTTTTCAGGCGCTCGACGAGGTCCGGTTCATCGCGCAGCGTTTTCTGGGCGGTCTTGTGACGGTTGTAGCAAGCAGCACACGGGACCGCCATGTCCAGGCCCATCTGCTCTGCCTTGGCAAGGTTACGGGCGGGCAATGCAACGCTGAGGTCGTGGTTGACAACAACCGCCGAGGACGCCCCACAGCAGTTCCAATCCGGCACTTCCTCAAGCTCGACACCAAGTTGCCTGCATATTGCGCGGAAGGATTTATCGTATTCTCGACTCGTCCCGGATAGTGAGCAACCGGGGAAGTAAGAAAGCCTCATTATTGTTTTCCTCATAGCGGCGGATACCGCATCCGAAGCGGGCCGCCGGTCTCAGCCCGCATCCTCGGTATCATCATGCTTATGAGTGGTCTCAAACAGCCTGCGGACCTCGCCGACACCCTCAATTCGGTGTGGCAGCAGGCCCAGCTTGCCCTTCAGGAAAAGATTGATGCCCAGCGGGATGTCCTGGAAGAGGTTGCCGGTACGCAACTTCAACTCCGCCATCATGCTCAGCTCATGGCTCAGCTCATGAGCCCGCCCATGCCACTGCACAGTTCGAAGGAATGCCTCGTGAAACGTCTTGATGTCCTGCTGGGGGACGGGAATTCCTCGCTCGATCGCGAGCTCGCAGAGCGTCTTCATCACCCTCGCGATGTCAATGTCGCGGGGGCAGCGCGTGGTGCACGTCTCACAGCCCGCGCACAGCCAGATCGACCGCCTTGTCAACGCGGCGTCAGCCAGGCCGAGCTGAATCATGTGCATGACCATGGATGGAGGGGTGTCCATCGCGAAGGCAACAGGGCAGCCAGCAGTGCACTTGGCGCACTGATAGCAATTTTGAATATTCTGCCCGCTGCGCTTTTGCACTAAC
>JALGUK010000198.1 GCA_029820875.1 Candidatus Zipacnadia bacterium | reverse complement strand
GCAGCTTAAGGAATACCACTCGTATTGGTTCACGGAGGATGTCAGCTTCGACGAGAAGGCGATCTCGAAGTGGCTGAGCAAGGAAAGTACAGCCGACGTGCTCGAGAAGCTCCGACCTCGGCTGGCAGAGCTTGAGCCCTGGACGGTCGAGGCCATCGAGCAGGCGGTACGGGGTACCGCGGGCTGTCCGCAGCGAAGGTGATTCACCCCTTGCGCGCTGCGACGACCGGCACCACCATCGGGCCGAGCCTTTTTCATCTTGTCCACCTCCTGGGTAAGGACCGGACGCTCAAGCGCGTGGACCGCGCAATCCAATTGATTCGAGAAGGCCGATTCGCCCGCTCAATGTAGCCGGCGGCTGCATTGTCCTCTCGGTGCGAAGGTGATATAATGCCGCAGTTCGTGCAGAGGGGGTTGGGACCTGCTGCTTGCCATTGACGTCGGCAATACGAACGTCAAGTTCGGGCTTTTCGACGGCACGACGCTCGCAGAGAGCTGGGGCGAGCCAACCGCACGCATGCTTGAGCAGCCACAGATCGCCATCGCACGGGTGCCTCGAACCGTCAGCGGGGCGGCAGCGGCGTGTGTCGTCCGGGATGTGTGCACTGCACTGGCTGCCGCTGTTCGTAGCGTCTTAGGCAGGGAATTACGATTTCTGGGAGAGGACCTGCCCCCTTCCATTCCCGTAATGTGCGACGAACCGCATAAGGTGGGGGCGGATCGCCTCGCCAACGCTATCGCGGCGAAAGAAGCTCTTGGCTGTCCTGTCGTGGCAATCGACTTCGGGACGGCTATCACACTTGATGTGGTCGGTGCTGAAGGCGGGTTTCTCGGCGGAGCCATCGCGCCGGGAGTTGAGAGCGGCGCACGCGGCCTCTTCGACGCAGCCGACCTGCTTGGGCCGACGGAACTCAAGACGCCCTCCCGGGCCATCGGCCGGAACACGCAGGAGGCCCTGGCAGCAGGGGTTATTATGGGGGTGGCAGCCTTGGTGGACGGCCTGGTGCGGCGAATCTGGACCGAACTGGGGATGGAATGTCCCGTCGTGGCGACCGGCGGAGCGGCCAGCCAGGTTGTTTCGTTCTGCGAGACGGTTTCCGAGATGGACGAGTTCCTGACATTGCGGGGCGTTGCGCTGGCATTTGAGAGGGCACCGCAGTAGCCTACCGGACCTGCGGAGGACCTGGGAATGACAATTGGCGACATCCGCATTCATCCGCCTCTGGTGCTGGCGCCGATGGCGGGAATCACCACATCGAGCTTCCGCGCGCTGGTCAAAGAGTGTGGCGGATGCGGCCTGGTCTGGACGCAACTGATATCGGCTAACGCCGTGGTGCTCGGAAGCCGCAAGACCGATGCCCTGGTGCGGTTCACCGAGGCGGAACGGCCCATCGTGGTCCAGCTCTTCGGCGGAGACCCGGAGCAGGTGGCCAGGGCGGCCAAACTCTTGCTTAAACATGAGCCGGACATCATTGACATCAATATGGGCTGTCCGGTGCGGAAGGTAGTCAAAACCGGTGCCGGTGCGGCCCTATTGCGGGATCCTGTTCAGGCCCAGGAGATTGTCCGGGCTACAGTGAGGGCTGTAGATATTCCGGTTACTGTCAAGCTGCGCAGTCCATCAGGGGCTGAGAGGGGGTTCCTTCCCCAATTCTCCCGCAAACTGGAAATGGCTGGGGCTGCGGCAATCTGCGTTCATGCCCGCACTCCCGCACAAAAGCACACCGGTACGACGCGCTGGGATGATATTCGCGCTGTCAAAGAGGCGGTTGCAATTCCTGTCATCGGCAACGGCGGGGTTAGGGAGGCGGTGGATGCGGTGAGGATGATGCAAGAGACGGGCTGCGATGCAGTGATGGTCGGCTCGGCCGCACGGGGGGACCCGTGGATTTTCTCGCGCATCGCCGCGCTTCTGGAAGGCCGTCCGGAGCCGGAGAAACCCACAGTCCAGCAGCGGCTGGCGATGGCCCTTCGCCATGCGCAGGTCCTTGCACAGGAGAAGGGCGAGCGCGTGGCTGTGAGGGAGATGCGGCTGCACACTCACGCGTATGTTCGGGGCTTGCCAGGTGCCAGGCGGATTCGGGAGCGCCTCAACCACGTTGTGACGCTTTCGGAACTTGAACAACTGCTCGCGCAGGCCGCTGAATCGGCTGGAGTCGGCACAGCCGCTTGACCGGCGAAACATCGCCCCAGGAGGGTTTTCGGCGTGGCTATTTTTCTTTGTCCTAACCCGAACTGTCGTTGGTTTACACGGGATCCGTCCCGGACCTATTGCGCGAAATGCCGCCATCCCCTCCTTAGGGGGTGCCCGAAGTGCGGGCGTGAAATCCGGGTCCCCACCGACCAGTTTTGCTGGGCGTGCGGGGCAAAGTACAAGCTTGATTCACCCTTGCCCGAGGAGCAACTCGGTCCGAAGGAGTGAGCGACCAAGGCCTTGGCGATGAAGTGGGTTGTCAGCGTCAGCTTGGGGTCTTCGAAGCGTGACAAGACCGCAACGGTGAACCTCTTGGGGCAAACCGTCAAAATCAAGCGCGTGGGCACGGACGGGAACCTCGGCCTGTTCGCAGACCTGTTTGCGGCCTATGACGGCAAGGTGGACTGCCTTTGCGTGGGGGGAATGGACGTGTATCTATGGGCGGCGGGCAGGCGCTACATGTTCCGGGACGCGCGAAGGCTTATCTCCGGCGCGACCCGCACTCCTGTGGTGGACGGCAGCGGCTTGAAGAATACGGTAGAGCGCCGGACAGTGGAGTACCTGGCGACCGAGGGCCTGGTTGACTTCCCGCGCAGCAAAGTGCTGGTAACATGCGCGGTGGACCGGTTCGGGCTTGCCGAGGCGTTGGCCGAAACCGGAGCGGAAATCATATTCGGCGATTTCATGTTCGGCCTGGGCATGGAGATACCAATTCGCTCGTGGCGTACATTACAAATAATAGCTCGGTTGCTCCTGCCGCTGGTTGTGCAAGTGCCGTTCAAGTGGCTGTATCCGACGGGGCAGTCACAGGAGCAAATCCAACCTAAATGGGGCAGGTACTACCAGTGGGCGGACGTAATCGCGGGCGATTATCACTTCGTGCGGCGGTACATGCCCGAGCGGCTCGACGGGAGGACGATTATCACCAATACCACTACGCCTGAGGACGTCGAAGACTTGCGCGAGCGCGGAGCTGGACTTCTCGTCACTTCGACGCCTGAGATTGACGGCCGCTCATTCGGGACCAACGTCATGGAGGGCATTGTGGTCGCTCTTCTGGGTAGGAACCCTGACGACATAACGCCTCAAGATTACACCGACGCTATGCTGAAAATAGGCTGGAAACCGCGCGTCGTGAAGCTCCAACATTCCGACTGACAGGGATATGAAATGAACCGGTTCGCTTTCATAATTCATCCACTGGATATAAGCGACGTAAGCCGTAAGTACCCGATAGTCCGCTACCTGCCGGACGCATGGGTTGAGGCCGCGCTGAGGTTCGTCCCCCCGACTCGCGTCTCCCACATCACGGGGATTCGGTCTAAGACCGGAGCCGAGGCGGAAGGATGGTTCATCGGTTGCCCGATGACCTCGCGCATGCTCATCGAGGGCGACCAGAACCACGCGATTAACACCATCGTCAGGTGTGGGGAGATGGCACAGGAGCTGGGAGCGGGCATAGTAGGGCTTGGAGCGTTTACGTCGGTGGTCGGGGACGCCGGCATCACCATCGCACAGAGGCTGAACATCGCCGTAACCACCGGTAATACCTATACGGTCGCCACAGCGCTCGAGGGTGCCCTCCGCGCGGCGGAGCTGATGGAGATAGACCCCGCAGCCGCCAACGCGGCGGTCGTCGGGGCAAGCGGTTCCATCGGCAGGGTGTGCGCGAGGGTCCTAGCGCCTCAGGTGGCGCATTTGACCCTCGTCGGCCGCAACGCGCAGCCCCTTGAGGAACTCCGCGCCCAGATTGCAGCCGAAAGCGGAGTCGAGACGGCGACGGCTACCGATGTGGCCGAGGGCATCGGTGACGCGAGTATTATCCTCACCGTCACAAGCGCCGTCACGCCTGTCATCGAGCCTGAGATGCTCAGGTCCGGCGCTGTCGTGTGTGACGTGGCGCGCCCGCGAGACGTATCGCGTCGGGTGGCTGCAGTGCGCGACGACGTACTGGTAATCGAGGGCGGCGTAATCGCCGTACCCGGGGATGTCGACTTCCACTTC
>JALGUK010000006.1 GCA_029820875.1 Candidatus Zipacnadia bacterium | reverse complement strand
GAAGGGTCAACACGGTAGACCCGAACTGACGTCACTTGCGCCTGAGCCGCCACGGCTGTCAGCAATATCAAGCAGCCGATGAACATGAGGGCAGGGCGCAAAGGTCGGTCCCTGAGCGCCATAATCACCACCCCATGATGCATTCGCTAATTCCTCTCCGCGTACACGGGTTGACTGAACGGGTCCGGCCATTGCGGCCAGGTCGGACTCGGTATGATGCGAGCCGGGTCAATCCGGAACCCCGTGGGCACTGTTTCTATCTGCAGAACCTCGCTGTTGTCCGCCGCCGTTCCGATCGGCAGATTCGCCCGTGTCGCATTGGCCACCAGGGCCGCATTGTTGACGATGAGTCGGTCTCCATTGGGCAGAATCTTCGCACAGACGGGTTGCCAGCGCTTAGGTAGACCGGCCGCCACGTCAAGCCATGACGTGGCACGGGGAACGGTGTTAGCCGGTGCATCCTCCCACAGGTAATTGTCCCGTCCGAACTCCCAGAAGGGCGCTCCACCGGCCCCGATGGCCGTCTGGTTGACGGGATTCAGGCCCCATCCGGCCGGCGGTCCCGCAGCGTTGACCTGGAACTGGTAGACGCCGGGCCCGTTGGGCGAAAACACCGCGCCGTCGCCCCAGGAGCTGCAAACCACGGTAAAGTACATCCACGGCCCGAACTGGGTGATTTCCGTATACCTCACGTTGTTGAAGAAGACCGGGTCATCGGCCACCCCGTCCTGATTGCGGTCGTACAGCCAATCACACCACTTCCACCCCACACCGGCCGGCCCGCCGGTCGGCCCCACAGGGTTCATTACGTTCGGCCAGTTAGTGCGGTCCGCATTAACTACCATTAGCTGGTGCACATTGATTGCCGAACAGAGGTAGCCTACAAGAACTCCCCCGTCCGGCGGCCTCACCGTCACGGACGGCCCAGCAGGATCCACGAAAACAGGCTGCACGTGACTGTAACGGATACGAGTGGGTTTCCCGCCGGTGAGATCTGCCAAGAACGGAGGGGTAATAACGGTCATTGTGTGAATTTGTTGTGCCGTGGGGCCGTACTGCGTGAGAATGTCCACAATACGCCCGTTTCCCGTATCGGCAATCACCGTGTGCTGTCCCACGCCACCAGGCCCGTCACCCCAGTAACGGTAGGCATCCCCCGGTTCGCGCAAGCCCTTCCCGTCCGGGTCCACGCCGGTCAGCACGAAGTCATCCTCGTCCCCCAAAGGCGTCAGCGGCCACAGGAGGTTCCCCTGGCGGTCAATTTCCACCACGCGGTTGTTACCGGTATCCACCACAAGAAGCGTGCCGGTGGACAGCTTCGTCACCTTTGACGGACGTACAAACGGCCGCATCTTCACGGTCGTGGGGACCTGCGGATCCATAAGCTGCGTGCCGGTGCAGACCCACTCCAGGCGAGGTCCGTTCGTCTCCAGCACCCGGTTGGCATCGGCAATCAGCGTCTTTTCCGCCCGCAGGCTGCAGATAAAGCCGTACTGCGGCGCGCTGCCGTCAGCCAGCTCCGACGGCAAGCCATTGCTTAATGATGCACCGACATAGACGGAATCATCCGTCACCGCCGGCGATGAGCCGACGACCGGTGCAAACTCCTGCCCCGCCGGGCCAGTCGGGTAAGCGGCCGGCACCTGTGCTACTGGTGCGGTCCATCCGGTCACAAGATTGCTGGCCTTGTCCCACAGCAGGGAAAGGAAAGCCTCAGGGTTGTCCGGCCGTTGCGCAGGTGGCGGGAGGGTTTCGGTGCCCACGTGGACCGTGGACCCTGCGACCACCGGTGATGACTCCGACAACAGGAACGGCGGCGGTACGAACTGCCGCTCCGGGGGCGTGACGGTCGCAGGCGCCGGAGGCGCGGGCAATATGTGCCCGGCCGGCTGGTACTGATAATCAATGTCTATCTGCTGCCCCACCGCCACAGAGGCCTGCGTAAACACGACCTTGCCGCTCAATGCATCCACCGTGTAGTCCGCCGGCGGCACCACCGTTCCATCGGCCACCAACACAATCGAAGAGACGCTCACCACCGGATAATGTGCAAGCTGAACCGTAAAAGGCACGTACTGCCAGCGGCGGACCTGCGGCACCACATGCATCTCCAACCTGAGGTTGTCATCGCCTGCATTGGAGGGCGTCCCGTTGTCATCGTAGTACGATATCCACACCGTCCGTCCATATATCGGTCCGAGGAGACTCCCGTCCAGTGCCGTAACCCGATCCACCAGGTTGGGGTGGAAACGAATGGTCTTAGCGGTTGCATCCACGCTGTAGAACTTCGGGGCCACGATGTTGGCCTTGTCTGCCGGAACAGTGGGGTCCAGGCGCCCCGGGGCTCCTCCGGGTCCCTCGACAAGCTGCACCTGTACCGCTTTAGCCGATTGGACGCTGCTTACTATGCGAGCCGCGGGGTTAGTCGGATGCCCGACGAGCTTAATCTCGAAGGTCGGAGCGCTCTTTAGGCCTGCAATCGCCGCTGTATCCGGCGGCGTCGCGGGGTTGCCGTCCAAATCAACGGTACTGGCAACGCAAACCGTGTCGGCGTCCGCGGCCGGCGCGGCTCGATGGAGCACCTCCATCGCTGGATTGGCCGCCACGACTGACGGGTCCAGCGAAACGCGCGGAGTGTAGCTCCACTTCCGGCCGCTGTCGCTTGTACGAAGCGCATAAAGCCGTCCGGGGACTACTCCAACACCGTTGGCCGCGGCATAAACATCTTCCCCTGCGACCGCTGGCGAGGTCCATCGCTGCCACGCAGGTGTAGTATGAAGCGCCTGCACAATTCCCGCAAGCCTCCGGGTTACGGTCTTGCCCGGACCGGTGGCGTCCGTGTACTGGATGATAACGTCCCGCCCGGTCGGACTGTTGGGCTTACCCGCAATGTACGAGCGGGCAGCTTGCTGGCTGAAGATGAGCCAGCCATTCGCAAGGTCCAAGGTATAGTCCGCTGCGGCGAAAGGTGTGGCGCCGTCATCCTGGAGCACACCGTCAATGCTTGTGTAGCTCGAGGGCAGCGCGACCGTAAACCACGAAGGGATGGTTGTGCCGTCCCCGTCATTGAGCACACCGCCGCCAAACGCGGAATAGTCGGCGGTCGGAATCGGCACGACTTCACAGTCCATACCAACAACGCTTCCGCCCGCAAGGCGCACAATCGCATCCGCCAGGGCAGAGCGTCCGAGTCTACTCAGCGGCTTGCTGTAAACCGCGGGGGTGGTTATGCTCCTCAGTCCGGTTCCTCCGGGCGTCGGAACAGCGAATGGCGGCAGTGACGGCGGCTCCCCGAAGGGCGGGTTCGGATCCGGGTAAGTCCAGATGAAGTTTCCGCCTCCGGTTGTAAGGTCTATGCAAAAGAGGCGCCCGTTGGTCGGATCAAGCGGCGGTCCCGCCATGCCCTCGGTCGTGGTGAAGAAAACCCAGCCGTCCCGAAGCACCGGCGTAGACACCGCGACAGTGTTTCCAGTGAAGACAGGGGCGAATGAACGTGCCCACAGCGGCGTGCCGTCCTCGGCGTTGAACGCCTGTACGTTTGCATTAGTGCCATCCGTCGAGGTGACAACCACCACTTGAAGCGGCATCCCGACAGGCCCGCCGAACAAGCCTGCATCAACCGTTGTCGCCGCCGGCGAGGCGCAGAACGGGTCGCCCGCGAGCGGAGCGGCCCAGATCAGGTCATACGGCTCACCCAAAGCCAGGTCTGGCACACCGTCGTCAGGGCTGCCGTCCATATGGCGGTCCCTGCGCGGGTCGGCATCAAACGCCAAGAGCGTTCCAGGCGCAAATGCCACTCCGCCGGGCGCGCGGGCGGCATAAAAAACCACGTCACGATGAACCACCGGCACACCGAGAGCCGGACCAATCGCAACAGCCGCCGGATCGTCCATAGGCCCAGGGTATTGCCATTTAATCCCCAAAGGCGGCAGAGCGCTCGCCTGTGTTACGGCTTTGTTGCGCGGGCCGTGCCGGTCAGATGCCCACTCTCCAGACCATGCCAGGACGTTGTAAGCGAACATCACATCGGGCAGCTCGGCGGGCGGCACAGGTGCATTGAGGCCGATTCCCGCGATGGCTCCGCTGACGTCGCAAGCGGTTACCACCACTCGCCCGCCGTTCCAACTACCTGCTGCCACTGCGGCAGGAGCCGGTGGAGGGCCGTTGGTCACAACCGCCTGTAAGGCAGGATTGTAACCTGTGACATCCACGTTTTGAGCAGCCGGTGTTCCCAGATACTGCACCTGTCCGATCACGAACGCAAACGGTGAATTAAGCAGAGGATGAGTCGGGTCGGCCACCGCCTTCGGCTGCCCTGCGCCTGCAGTGAAGTCGAGCGGGATCAGGAAGCTGCCGCCGGTGGCCATCCCCGCCCCTCCGTCGAACCACACAGTCACGCCGCTATCGGCTATCTGCCGGAAAAGGTCGCTCGAAGACTGGATCGGTACCGCGGGAGGACGCGGGAAAACGGGGGTTGCAAGGTCGATTGCTACATCGGTGTTGACCAAAACGGCGTCAAATTCCGCCAGTCTCGGCACCGTGCCCGGGTCCAATGGGGCGGTCCAGTACAGCGGGTCGCTGCGTTCAAGCCCTGCTGGCGCCAGGGGGTTGTCAAGCTGCCAGTCACCGGGCTTTTGAGGCAACTGACTCAGTACGGCAAACATCCCTGCATTGGGCACGGGATAGTATGTTCCAGGTGCCGCAGGATTCGGAATCTGCAGTGCGCACACCTTAATGATTTGTCGCTCGTCAACATATCTGAACGCAGTCCCCTGCGCCACGGTGCGCCCCGCGGTGACAGCCAGAACCGCTATGGTCAGCAGGACTGCGAGCCATGTCGCCCTCTGGCGCATAGGTGCATCATCCTTTTACCGTGAGCAATCGTCAGGGGGCAGTTGTCCGTAGGCAGCTTTTGAGGCTGACGTCACTGGTATCGGCCGCAGCCGACCCGGCCACTGTCCGCTGACTGTTGCCGCTACCCTTCGCCCACATAGACGAATCCCGGACCCAAGGGTAGTTTTGGAAGCTTCGGCAGGTTGGGATTACATGTGCTCGTACGCGTCAACGTTGGGTCGTACTGCACCCAAGGCTGATACGGGTTGCCCCCGAGAAAGAACGTCCACTTGTCCATCCATTGGTAGGCGTCCGCCGGAGGCGCCGGGTGCTCCTCGGAGACCGCCCCCAGAATCCAGATGTCGTAGTTGTACCTGCCGAACCGCTGCTCATCCGGAGTTCCAAATGTCGTTTTGTCAAAGTACGTGCCCGGGATGATGAAAAACGAGCCATTCTGGGCGTAAATTGCCGCTTGAATGGTCGTGTGCAGGGCTCCGTACGCCGAATCCTCAATTTTGAAGCGCTTCAGGCAATACTTCGACTGCCCCCAGTTGGTGAGCACCACATTGTTGACCGCGCCCGCCGAGCCAGCACCGCCGCCAAAGCGGCGGAAGACCTGGTTGCCGCTTGAGTCCACGGCATCATCCAAACGCCACGGCAGGGTCGGGTTCGGACTTGTGGCCAGTCTCTCGTATTGGGGATAGAATGAGTTCGAGATCCACGGTGCAGCAAGGCCCAGAACGAATCGGAAGTACGGCTCATAGGAACCAGCGCTCAGGTCGCGATCGGCAAAGTCATAAGTGGTGCCGTTCAACCGCAGACTGACATCAGTCTCCACGCTGTCGTCCGCTGCGCACTGCTTAACAATGAGGTTGATCTGCCCGGCGGGCGGACGGCCGAAGGCGAGTCTGAGTCCGACGCTTTCGCCGGGATTGAGCGCCCAGTACCACCCGTCGGCCGGATTGGTCTCTTGCACGGCCGTCGGGTCCAATGCGTCAACATTTGTCGGTGCAGTGAGTTGGGTCGCGTTCACGCAGACGAAATCCTCGGCGAAAAGCCCGATTCGTGTGTTGCTTCCCAGGAGCGTCATCTCGGGCACCAATATGTTACCGTCAATATATATGGTCGCGCCTGAATAGACACTGAGGCTGTAGTCCCGGTTGGGCGTGGACGGGGGCAAGCTCCCCTTGATGCGGATGTTTCCCTCGGCGTAAATGACCCCATCGGCCGGGTAGTCGAACATCATCACTTTGACACCCGAGTCGCTCCCGTCGGGGAGGCGCCAGTTGCGGTCGTCTGCCGAGCGCTCGATCAAAAGACCAGGCTCGCCGGCCTGGTGCACCGGCCATGGCGCCCCGACGGCAGATGCTACGGCTTGGGCTGCGGCCTCAGTCGGATACAGAGTAATCTTGATTGCGGCGTCCCGGCCCTGGCGGTCCTTGGGCTCATACCATTCCCGCGTTGCGTTCCATCCGATATCCAACGCCGGGTCCGATGCCCCGGTCTTGCCAGCCCGCAGCCAATTCTTCTGCAGCATATCAAGGTCTCGGACCTGGTCATCATACGTCGAGACGCCGGGGCAGTTCGGGCGGCTGCAAGGGCCTGGCTCCATCGCGAGGTTGCCGGCACTGTCCCGCCGAAGCTGGCCGCATATCGGGCAGCGATAGCCCTTGAGGAACTGGACATCATCGAAGTTGTCGACGTAGATTGCCCTGCCCCAGCCGTACTCCCCGGTGTTATATGCGCTGCCCGACGAACCCGAGACCCACGTACCTGATTCCTTGGTCCCGCCGCGGAGACGGTGCTTGCCGGTAACAGGGTCACGGGCGTCCAGGTCAGGGGCTTCAATTCGGCTCACCTTGAACCGGCCCCCATCCTCGCGGACGGTTACGCCCGCCGAAGCGGGGTCCTGGCCGCCGGTTCCTGTACTGGCCTTGGAGGAGGGAGCCCAGATCTCGCCGTTGGCCGCCTGAATGGACGTAAAATCATTTACCCCAAGCCACTGCACTGGTACGTTATAGTATTGCCATCCGGTCCAGGTGGACTTAATCTGCGGGAGGCTGCTCCCCTTAGGCGGCTGCGAGGGCACGCCCATAGTGGCTGTCTCCCCACCGTGCTCGAAGTCGGTCACGTAGCGCCCGAAACTCACAAGCGGGACCGCCTTGTAAGCCACCCGGCGTGTATAAGCGGGGGTCTGTCCCTCCTCGATTACCGCAATCGAATCGACAATGATATAAGCGGGGGTCCCAGGCACATATCCAGGGAGGCTCGGCGAGTAACTCACCTTGAGCAAGTAGTAACTATCGTCGGAAACCCGATACTTCGTGTATGTCTCCCAGTGATGCTCTAAATCGAACTCTGTATAGTCATCATCGGCGGTACCGGGGGTGCCGTCTGCGCCCCAGTCCGGTGCCGGTGGTCGCCAGTCGGCGCCATCAAGACTGAACATCAACTCGTGATTTGCGTGGTTTATTCCCATCATTGCAACGCTGCCGGCTTGCGTCGCCTGACTATAACGCTCCGAGCCCCTTTGATTGAAGGAGACCAGTGCCACAAATAGTCCGCCGACCAGGAGGATAAGGAGCATAACGATGACCGCGAGAAGCAGCGCTTGGCCGCTCTCCGATGCTCCACAATGCCGCGTGGCTGCTGCCCGGGATCTCATGGGATGTCACACCTCCTGGTCCGGTTATCGGTTACGAACCGAAGCATGTTTCTTCGCCGGTTCCGTAGCTCGTTGGTTTCTTCGTGTGTTCCGCTACGCCGCCTTTATTGCGCGGAGGGCGAAAGCGGCATATTCTGAACGCGGATGACCCCTGCCTGGCGCGCCGTCAGCGCCTCATTGAATCTTATGGCCGTGCTCGAGTCCGGGTCCACCTTCTCCACCGCGCCCAATCCAGCCACAGTGACCACGGTCCCAATCAGCTCCCGAGTGAAGTAGTCCACCCGGACGATATCATCGGTGCCGTTGGACGGATCCGACGGGTTGGACGGGTCCACGTAAAAGTTGTTGCGGCATTGGAATGTGACCCATATCCGTCCGGCGGTCGTATCGGGCGGAGAGCTTGATGAGAATGTAATGTGGCTGGTATTGACCGCCCAGGGCATTTTCTCCAGCTCTTCGGCCAGCTTGTACTCAAATGTCGCAAGCTCGCTCGCAGTGGCATCCGATGGGACATACCTCTTCCAGTTCGGCGAATTCCCGTAGTAAACTCTTACCGAACCGGGTACAATCTTCCAATTCGGGCTCCAACTCGCGCCGCCCCCAGGATCAGGCAAGTCGTACTCGTTCGCCGTCACTTGCGTGAGCGTCGGGAAGCCGGACTGTGCCGGATATGCCGCCCAGACGGTGCGTGCAGCAACCACCCGCCCGCGGTAGGAGTCGTAAGCGAGCCGACACGTCGCGGGATTGGGCGGGGACGCCACCCGGCGGGTCGGATCCGGATCTGTGTCTGCAATAGGTTGATACGATGGCGGCGTGGCCGTCGGGTCCCAGCGGTATACGGTAATCCGGACAGCCATAGGCCCGCTTATCGTTCCATTGATGACCGTTGTCGCGGTGTCCTGGGGCCCCTCCCAGTAACCGTGCCGGGCGACGTACTGCATGCCCAACGGGTCCATCTGTAATTCTTCGCCGACCACCTGCTCGGGCACAAACTGCACTCCGCGAACCTGGTGTACGTAGTTGGAGGAGCCGGATACCGGGTCAAATAGCCAGTAGCCTTCAGCAATCTGGCTGGAATCGAGAAAGATGGTGTTACCCGGTATGTCGAACTCCCCCTTGGCTGTCAACGCGCTAAGTACGTCAGGCGGGTTCCCGCCGGCCCACTTGGCCCAGGCTGCAGCAAGGTTGTTGGCGCTCCATTGACCCCGGTAAAGCACATACGTATTCAAAGGTTTACCAGGCTCAAGCACGTCGTTATACGGTTGAGCCGGGTCCGGGTGGTCGTCAAAGGGGTCGCTGTCATAGGACAGGCCGACGCGGAATTCGACGACGCTCGGCTGCGGGACACCGCTCGTACCTGGTGCAGCGGGGATGAATGTTATCCGGCTGAAGTCGTACTGCAACGCGCCCGCGGCGGCAGTCGCTGCCTCCAAGGGCGTCGGGCGGTTTGTAAACATCTCGTCCCGGGTCAGAATATAGTACGCGCCGGCGAGTTCCTGACTTACCTGCTTGTAGGCCAATGACACTGCATTCTGCCTGGCCACAGTGCGCTCGCCTTGGGTGAACATCTCCATGCCCGTCATCAAAGGCGTAAAGAGCAACCCGAAAAGTATGACCAGGATGGCCAGGACCACTAAGACTTCTATCAAAGTGAACCCGACCGTGCTGAGCACAGCCGCACCACAGCTCCGTGGAAGTGGAGCGGCATATCCTGCTTTTCTTCCGCCATGCTGAGGGCTCATTGCCATGCTCCTAAGGCTCCGGTACCGGCGTGGCACGCCACGTTTCGTCAATCAGCGCGTCGCTTCCGGCGATCCGGTCCATGTCTTGCATCTGCACCCGCCCGTCAAGGAAGAGCACAAAATACTGGTCCTTTCCATTTCTGCGGATAAGACCGGCATGGTAATTGCACCAGGTCACCACCGTGCTCTCGTCGGCGTTCCAGGTTATCCTCAGGCCGTTCCACGGGGCGGGTGCACTCGGGTCAGGCGCCAACTGCCGGAAGTAGATGGGTACGTCGCGTCCCTCGATGGAATCAGTCGTGCTCAGCCCTCCGGCATCGCTCCAGCTAACCCGGTTAGGCAAGAACTTGTACGCCCCGTTGCCCTTGTTAGCATCGGGATCCTTATCCTCGTAAGATGTAGCGTAGGCCGCCTGCTCAGGGTCGTACGGGCTGCAAGGGCATGCCAGGCTTTGCCGATTGAGGTATCCGCCGTCGAGCAATGCGTGCAATCCCCCGACGTATTCAAGCTTCTCAGTCTCCCCGCACACCGGGCACTTGTCCACCCAGTGGTCCGTGACGGTCGGCGGATTACAGGCCCAACAGACTGTCTTGACAGGTCCCGGGTACCCGTGCATGTCCAGGTGATACATCTTCAGGGCACGGTAAATCGCTTGCATGTTGGACTGGCAGCCCATCATCTTGTTGCCCTCTTCAACGCCCGTCACGAACGGGAACACCAACGCGGCAAAGAGCACGAAGATGCCGATGACAACAAGCAGTTCGATGAGCGTAAAGCCCTGATTCGCTTGGCGGTCGCGCATCACTTTCACTTGCCTCTCCACCTGGAAGTCTTCCCCCAGTCCCCGCCTGTCAAACGTGACACCGCACACACCCTTTATTGAGACGCAAGCCCGTCCGCATCAACATACATATAACGGCCCTTATCATCCGTCCACCATATCCGAGCCTTCACCGATACCCCGTTCACCGAATTAATTGCCCAAAGCGTCAATGGAGTGCTCGGGTGCCTGGGGCCGAGCACCGCATAGTGCCAGGTGGCGTTTTGGTAGGTTATGCCGACGGTGCTTATATCAGCGAAGGTGTGTTCCCTCACCGGTGCGCCGGAGGCGTCAGGATGGGTATAGGTTATCGCGACTGTCTTGCCGGCCTCGCTCGGCGCAAACAGAAGAACCCACGCCTGAGGCGATATCGTCGGATCGACCCCGAGCGCCGGAACGTTGCCGGCCTGCTGGAGCACATATCCGCGCCCCTCGTCCAGGTCCAGCGGTTCCACGCCGCCGGGTGGGATCATGTGAGAAACCAGCGGGCTGCCCGGGTTGCCCAGCGGCACATAGGAGTGCTGCGCGCAGATGAATTGAACGGCCTGGTTGTCCCTCGCACGATAGTAGAAACGAAGCTTATGCCCTGCAAGGCTCGACGGGAGAGTCACCTGGCCCCGCTCGTAGAGCCGGTCCTCATCTCCCGGCGGAGGCGCAAGCATGCCCTGGTCGGTCAAATATGCACCGACAGTCATATCGTAGGCTGCCACCAGTTCCCCTACACCGCCTGTTCCGCCGAACAGGTCGTCCTTCTCAGGGATGGGATTACCGGGATCCGGGACCCACAGCGGTATCGATGAGAGCCGAATGCCGAACGGTTCGAAGAGCGGGACCGTGTGGTCCTCCCACAGGATGCTCCAATCACGAACCCGATAGCTCACTTGCACGGTTCGCCCGGCGTCCAGCGTGTTAAAATAGATTACGATGCCAAGCGGGTCCACGGCCGGGGGAGTCGGGCTGAGGTCATACTCACCCGGGTCAATCACTCCATTGTTGTTGCCCTGCGCGTCCCTCAGGAACGGCCGCAGCCCCCACACAGTCGTCGCTCCCGGTGAAATGCTGCCTCCGTATCCCATCGCGAGCGGCGCCGGTCTTCCCGTCGCAAGCCCGAATGTCACGGAGACCGGAATCACTTCATCCTGGAAGCCGTAACTCATATTAGGAATACCAAGAGCACCGCTGGTGTCCATCCAGGTATAATCCGCCACGATGAAGCCGTTACCGGCCGAATCGACCGTACCCGGCAAGGGATTGGTCTCGATGTCGCCGGTGGTCGGGTCGACAGCGAACTGGCCCGGCGCAAGCGCCCCGAGCCTGCCGCGGGTGTATTCCACCCGCTCCCACACGGTAATCGTCTCCGGCTGGGCCGGCCCCATTCTCAGGAGATAGGCGCAGAGTGTAGGAAAGCCCGGCAACGCGGCTGTCGGAGGTGCAATAACCGCCTGCTCGCCGATAACGTCCCGCAAGTCCTTAATGGCGTTGCGCACTGCTGGCGCCCATGAGGGCGGAGCCGTCGGGTCTACGGGAATGCCCGCAAGCGGATCGGTTGGAACAAACTCGTACCCGGTGTTCGGGTCGTCGGAGTTCGGCGACACACTCCCCGTCCTGTAAACGGCCGAGCCGGTGACCACAGAAGGCGATTCCACGATCCCCAACAACGCGTTCTGTGTGCCGGCAAACCAATCAGTCAGCTTGGCCTGGGACATCTGCGCCGCCTGGCTAAGCTGCCCTTGGCGATTGATTTGCCGTTGCAAAAGCGGGAAGACCGCAGCGACCGTATAGACCCCAATCAACAGAATCGCCACCACTAACAAGACCTCGATCAACGTCAGACCAAGGCCTCCCCTGCAAGATCGCCTTCGCATTCTGGGTTCACCTCCTCTGCATAACGGCCGCTGTGTATCCTCGAACGCCTGCCGGGCACCGCTCCACGGCTATTCCTGCACGACCCATAGCTTGGTCAACCCCGCCTGGTCCAGATTTGTACTAACCTTCTCCGCACGCCCGTTCAAACGCACGATAATATAGGCCTGTTCTTTATCTCGTGAAGGGTCACCCGCAAAATACGGGCACGAGAACGCAATTGTATTGTCCGGGGCATACCGGTTCAGAAGGCGCGGCATTTTCCGCGAGGGCGTCCCCGGTGCCACGGACTGGCTCCACCGGCCGGCCCATCCGGTTGGTGGATTACGAGTACCCCGGTTGACAGCTCCTACGTCAAAGCCCGCTGCTATCCCACCGCATTCGGCCGAGCCGTCGCTGAGGCCATAATAATTGTAAAGAATCTTCGTCGGGTCCAGATTCCAGTTGCCGCTCTGAGGTGCTATCGGAATACCGTTGTAGGAACTGTACCCCTGCGGGATGGTCGAGGGGTCCAGATCCGTAACAGGATCCTCCGAACAAATCAATACGCTCTGCGAGTCGAGGAAGTCCGGGTACAGGGCCGAAAGGCCTCCCTCGTAGCGGTTCTCCGCTCCATTGTACACCGGTGGCGGCGGATAATGCTTGTAGCGTTGGTGAAACTCCTGAAGCGCGAGGACTATCTGTTGCATCTGCTCCCTGGTCTTCGCCTCCACAGCCTTGCGCTTGGCGATGTTGAATACCGGGACAATAATGGCCGCCAGGACAGCGATGATCCCGATGACGACCAGAAGTTCCACCAGAGTAAAACCTTTACCGGCTCGGTGGGCTCTATGCATATTGCTCTGCCTCCCATCACGTCAGGCTGACCGCCGCATCCCATCGCGGCTGAGCCCGCCGGGAACCCATTCACAGGTTGCGTATACCCGTCTCGGCGGGCGTCTAAACCTGCTGACTCAGTGCAGGAATGGCGTATAGAAGTGCACAATGAACACAGTTGTCAATTCGTTTCCCCATAGCATCATTACAATGGCGCTGAGGGCCAGGAAGGGGCCGAACGGAATGTACTCGCCTCTCTTGCGCGCCCGGACTATCCACAACACTACGCCGACGGCCGCACCGGCGAAGACTGCAAGGAGAAACCATACGGCGAACGCATAGCCCGGACCGAGTATCGCTCCCACCCCAGCCGCCAGCTTAACATCCCCACCCCCAAGGCTTTCCTTGCCGAAAAGACGGGTAAAAAACCATCCGATTGCAACAAAAGCGCCTGCTCCGATGGCCGCTCCTACCAACGAACGGGGCAGAAAGACGGTGGGGGCCATATTCCCCGCGGACTCTTGAAACGTTATCCAGCCCCATTCCTGCACATGCTGTGCCAACCGACCGATATCCCAGACAACGCCCACACCAAGAACAATCCAGACAAGCTCGTCCGGGATGATATAGTGTCTCAGGTCGATGAAGAAGATAATGATGAGCGTGGCGCCGGCGATAATAATGCACGCAACCGACAGCCACTGTCCATTAGCTCCAAATTGGAGGTAGGCGAACAGGAAAAGGAGAGCCGACATTAGCTCTCCGATGAAGTACTGCCAACTGAAGCGCTTCCCACAATACCGGCACCGGCTGCCCTGCAACAGTTGTGAGACTAATGGGAGCAGGTCCCACGCTTTCAGTTGGGCACCGCAACTGGGGCAGCGCGAGCCCGGCCATATGATTGATTCAGCTCTTGGAATCCGGTACGCACAAACATTCAGAAAACTACCAACAACCGCCCCGAAGACGAAGAATAACGCGCCGCTAATAAAGTTTGCCATTCGTCTCGCAGTCCCGTGCCTCGGGATGTACGCAGTGGCGCCTTAACTTGCCCGGCCCCTTCGGCAAAGGACCCCTGGGCGCACTCGCGACTCGCCTCGGCCCTCAGGTGATTGTCACAGCTATTGGCTCAAGTTTGAAATCACGGTCAGCAGCGGCATGAACATGGATATGACGATGAAGCCGACCATGAAACCAAGCATAACAATCAGGACCGGCTCGAGCGCTGCTGTCAAGCTCTCGAGCTGGGCCTCGACTTCAGCTTCGTAGAAGTCGGCTACCTTCGCCAGCATTGCGTCCAGCGCGCCTGTCTCCTCCCCGATGCTTATCATCTGCACAACCATCGGCGGGAACTGCTTGCTCTCGGCCAGCGGGACTGCAATTGTATCCCCCTCGCGGATGCTTGCCCGCGATGCCAAAATAGCATCGGAGATGATCTCGTTGTCCACGGTGCCTGCCACCGTCTCCATCGCCTGCAGGATGGGGACACCACTTGTCAGCAGTGTGGCGAGAGTCCGCGAGAACCGTGCGAGAGCGATGCGCCGATTCAACATGCCGAAAACCGGCAGCCTCAGCTTGATCATGTCCCAGACGCGCTTGCCCGTTCGTGTCCGGAGCGCAGCCCTGAACACCAGTATGAACGCTATGAGGATGATGAGAGCCATCCACCACTTCTGGATGAGGAAGTCGCTGAAATTCTTGAGCATCAATGTGGTCGCGGGGAACTCCTCTATATCGAGGTCTTCGAAAAGCTTCATGAATTTGGGGAGAATGAAAGTCATAAGGAACGTGACAATGCCGAGGGCGACGAAAACGACGATTACAGGATAGGTCAGAGCGCTTTTGACCTTGCGCCGCAGGTTCATATCTGCCTCGAGGAACGTTGCAAGGCGGTCGAGGCTCTCGTCGAGCACACCGCCAACCTCGCCGGCCCGCACCAAACCGATTGCGAGATTGGAAAACACCCGAGGGTACTTGCTCATGGCTCGCGAGAGCGTAGCACCGCCTTCGATCTCAACCGTGAGATCCTGAATAATCTCCCGCAGCGTGGCATTCGCTGTCTGCTGTTCGAGAACATCCAGGCACCGCACAAGTGAAACACCGGCGTTGATCATGGTCGAAAACTGTCGGGCGAAGATTGACAGGTGGCGCAATCCGACGCGCTTAAACAGGCCGAATCCGCCGCCGGGCTTCGGTGCGGCCTTTGCCTTCTGCTGCTTGATGTCGGTAACCCAATACCCTTGCTCGCGCAATGTCCGGATGGCGATCTGCTGGCTATCGGCTTCGATCGTCCCCGGTTCGACCTTCCCCGATTGGACACTCCTGGCCTTATACGCAAAGACTGGCATCGCACTTACCTCCTCAGCAGCAACCAGCGGCCCCAGCTATCGGCACTCCCGACGCCTCCACATTGCTACCACCCGGCCACTGTTCCGTAGCTGCTTCTTTCTATGCCTCTCGCGAGCGCATCAGCTTTTGTAGCTCCTCACGGTTTATCGCGTGTTCCATGGCGATCTCATAGGTAATCATCCCGGACTGGTAGAGGTCACGGAGCGCCTGGTCCATGGTCTGCATACCATACTCGCCGCTGGTCTGGACTATGGACGTAATCTGGTGGGCCTTGGCCTCGCGAATCAGGTTCCGGATTGCCGCAGTGGCGACCATCACCTCAACGGCCACCACCCGTCCCGGCTGTCCGGCTCTCGGCAGAAGCTGCTGGGAGATGACCGCGGCGAGGTTGTTGGAGAGCTGGACCCGGATTTGCTCCTGCTGACCGGGAGGGAAGACGTCAATCATACGGTCAATGGACTCAGCCGCATTGTTCGTGTGCAACGTCGCAAAAACAAGGTGACCCGTTTCCGCACAGGTGATGGCCAGAGCCATGGTTTCCAGATCGCGCATCTCACCGACGAGCAATACGTCAGGGTCTTCGCGCAGGGCCGAGCGAAGCGCGCTGTCGAACTTCCAGGTATCATGCCCGAGCTCCCGCTGATTGATGATGGACTTCTTGTGTTGGTGAAGGTATTCGATCGGGTCTTCGATGGTGATGATGTGCTCATGCCGCGTTTCGTTTATCTCGTTGACCATCGCGGCCAGAGTGGTGGATTTCCCGCTGCCGGTGGGTCCGGTCACGAGCACGAAGCCTCGAGGTAGCTTCACCAACTCATGCAGCACCTTGGGCAGGAGGAGCTCATCTATCGTCGGAATCCGCGTGGGGATAAGACGGAACGCTGCAGCCATTTCGCCCTTGTCTTTGAAGATATTGCACCGAAACCGGGCGACCTTCTGCAGAGCATATGAAAAGTCCAGCTCGAGATTCGTCTCGAAACGCTGGATCTGCTCGTCGCTTAGAATATCATAAATCATCCGCCGGGTCACATCAGGGGTCAACGGCTCGTAGTTCATCGCTTTGAGAGTTCCATCAACGCGCATGACCGGCGGCAGACCCACTGCCAGGTGTAAGTCCGAGGCCTCTTGCTGCACCACGACCTCCAACAGCTCATCCAGGTGCACATCATAGATCGGCCGTCTCTTCGTAGCCGCTCTACGCTGCGCAAGCGTTGTGGCTTGGTTGGCTCCCCGTGATTGTGGTGCAGTCTGTTCCCCGACTTGCGGCTGGGAGACCTGAGGGCGCGCGATGCGATCTTGTTCCATCCACAACTGCCTCCTAATAAAATTGGGAGCGACCCGCCTAAGCAATTAGTGCGAACTCGTGCGCGTAACAGCGGCAAGAAGCGACAGCGCGAATTCTAAAATCCTGCTGTGAAGACCACTCGAGCGACTTCCTCCACCGTCGTTACGCCGGAGAGGACCTTCTTGAGGCCGTCTTGCTGCATGGTTCTCATCCCAGCCGCTATCGCAGCCTCCTTGATATCTGCATAAGAGGCGTGCTTGACGACCAACTCCGCAATCTCTTGGTTCATCTGCATCAGCTCGAAAATTCCAATCCGCCCCACGTATCCGGTCTGGCGACAGTGGTCACAACCTGCACCGTGGTAGAAGGTGACGCCCTTGTTCTCCGGCGCATCCGGGTCAAAGCCCAGCCCCAAAAGCTGGTCGCGCCGCGGCTCGTAAGGCTCCTTGCAGTTTTCGCAAATCCTGCGAGCCAGTCGCTGCGCCACGCAGCCAATGACCGATGCCGATATCAGGAACGGCTCAACCCCCATGTCCACGAGTCGCGTAACTGAAGAAGGCGCGTCGTTGGTGTGGAGAGTACTAAGTACCAAGTGACCGGTAAGCGATGCCTGGATGGCGATTTCAGACGTCTCCAGGTCTCGAATCTCTCCGACCATGATGATGTCGGGGTCCTGACGGAGGAAGTATTTAAGGGCGATAGCAAACGTCAGGCCCGCCTTGCGGTTGACGTGCACTTGGCTGATTCCGTCAAGCTGATACTCTACGGGGTCCTCAATCGTGATGATGTTTTTCTCTATGGAGTTAATCTTATTCAGGACGGCGTACTGCGAGGTTGTCTTACCGCTACCGGTTGGGCCGGTCCAAAGCAGCATTCCGTTCGGCTGAATGATGAGGTTTTCAAGTTGCGCTTGCGTGTCAGGCAACAGGCCGAGCTTGTCCAAGCCGATTAGGATGCTGGTCTTATCAAGGATTCGCGCAACGAACTTCTCGCCCATCGTAGTAGGGATAACCGAGGTGCGCAGGTCATAGTCCTTCTTCTGATGCCGGACATGGATACGTCCGTCCTGTGGGACGCGCCGCTCGGCGATGTTCATGTCGGACATAATCTTCAGGCGCGAGACAAGGGGGGCGTGCACATACTTGGGCACCTTCATAATCTCGTGCAAAACACCATCTATACGGTACCGGATGCGAACATCGCGCCGCCCCGGCTCGATATGGAAGTCGCTCGCCCGTTCCTTGATGGCCTGCTGTATGATGACCTTGGTCATCTTGATAATCGGCGCTTCCTCGGTCAACTCCTCGACCCTGTCGAAGTCCTCGCGCCGACCGGTGCCGTCCGTCACCATATCTTCACCAGTCATGGTACGGGACTCGCGCACCTGCTCCAACCATGCGCCCATCTGGCTGTCCCGCTCAGCGCGACCACCGCCTACGTCGCCGAAAATCCGCTCTATCGCCGCCCGAATCTTCGCCCCTTCCGCCAGCACCGGCTCTATCGTCTGCTGGGCGCGCATCTTCAAATCGTCCAGAGCAATGACATTGGACGGCTCGCTCATGGCGACTATCAGGGTCCCCTGCCCGCGGGCGATCGCCAGCGCCTCGTACCGCTCGCACATGTCGCGCGGCAGCAGGAGCGCGACGTCGTTGTCTATGGCAAATTTTGCCAGATCAACGTAGCGGACATTAAGCTGTTCGGTCAGCGTTTTATAGAGGACGTCCGGAGTGACAAAACCAAGGTCTACAAGAATCTCACCGATTTTCTGAGTCGACTGCTTCTGAGTTTCAAGAGCCTTATCGAGCTGTTCCTGAGTAATCGCGCCCTTCTTGATGAGCATCTGACCGATGAGCTCACGCCCTCCACGTTGTGCCATGGTCGTAGTCACCTCTTCGGCCGCCGGGCCGTCGGTATGGACGAATGCGGTCAGGCAGGGATTTGCTGGTACCGGATATACCCCAATTGATTATAATTGAAACGCTCCACCGAGTCAACCTTCTTCGACGGCTGGTCTCCTATCGGCTCAAGTTCCTGCGGACGACGTGATAGATGAACTTGCTCTCCTGCTGCGGTTGCAGCTCCGGCGCGAACTCGATGGTAGTCGCGTCCGTCTTTTTGTACTCGATTTGCGCCTCGAGCATTTCCCAGTAGCCCTCGACGTGGTCTACGATTTTGACCTTAGCGGGCTTGTTTCTGTGGTTCTTGACCTCGAACTGGTAAATCTCCTCCAGATCGTACAGGACAACCCGATCCCTGATGTCACGGCGGATGTTAGTCTGTTTACGCATTTGCTGGGTACGCTTGACGGTAATGTCCCGTGCGGAGCCTACGTAAAGTCTGGCCTCCTTGCCGACGGGTGTATATGCAAGCCAGTCCTCGCCGACAAATGTGCGGCTCCCGCCTTTGCTAATGAAAATGCGCGCTGCTCCCCTGGGCAACGGCTCCTTCCCGAGCTTCGACTTC
>JALGUK010000197.1 GCA_029820875.1 Candidatus Zipacnadia bacterium | reverse complement strand
CGCCTGCTGGGCAGGCGCGACCCGATCGAGCTGGACATGGAAACGGTGATGGATGCAGCGGCCGAGTATCATGTCGCCCTCGAGGTCAACGCTCACCCCGAACGGCTGGACCTGCGCGATGTGCACTGTCGAATGGCCAAGGAACGAGGCATAAAGCTCGCCATAAGCACCGATGCGCACGGCGACCCGGAGCTTGACAACATACGCTTCGGAATCTTCACCGCGCAGCGCGGATGGATTGAGAAGAATGACGTTATCAACACGATGCCGCTGAAAGAGCTTCTCAAGTGGCTCAAGAATAAACGAGGACAATGAACCTGAACATTCCTGTCATGGAAATCCCGGCGGCCACTCCTGAAGCACTGGCCCGGCTTGACTCCCGGCGGCCGGCGCCGCCTGTTGACGCTACCGACGTAGTCCGCGAGATAGTGGAAGCAGTGCGCGAACGCGGCGACGATGCGCTTGTCGAATACGAGCGGCGTTTCGACTGCCCCACGCTGACCGCCGAGCAACTGCGTGTTACGCCTGGGGAAGTCGAGCGGGCCTACGAAAGCGTCTGCGATGAGTGGCTTTCTGCAGCGCGACTCGCCATCGAGCGCGTCGAGGCATATCATCGCAAGCAGCTTCCGAACTCGTGGTTTGAGCTTGGCGACGGAGAGACGCTCGGGCAGAAGGTGACGCCGCTTTCGAGTGTGGGCGTTTACGCCCCGGGCGGGCTTGCCCCGTATCCCTCATCGCTTTGGATGGCGGCGATACCGGCGGGTGTGGTCGGGGTCGAGCGGCGGGTGGTCGCTACTCCGCCGCGCAAGGACGGTACAGTGGCACCGATTCTCCTTGTAGCGGCCCGCGAATGCGGGATTGACGAGGTTTACAGGATAGGCGGGGCGCAGGCCGTCGCCGCGCTGGCATACGGGACTGAGACCGTGCCGGCGGTGGATAAGATCGTTGGCCCGGGGAACGAGTACGTCGTTGCAGCCAAGCGCCTGGTGTTCGGGCAGGTTGGGATTGACGGTCTCCCAGGCCCCAGCGAGGCTGTCATCATCGCCGACGAGACCGCTGACCCTGACTGGGTCGCGGCGGACCTGCTCTCCCAGGCTGAGCATGGCCACGAGGCGCCGATTTTTCTCGTCTCGACGACCCGGGAGCTTTGCGAGGCGGTCCTGGCCGCCGCGGTGCGGCAGGTTCAACCGCTGGCGCATAGAGAGACCATCGTCCGGGCATTGGCCGATGCCGGCGGAATCGTGCTGGTTCCGGACTTGGAGGTCGCTGCAGCCGTGGCGAATCATATAGCGCCGGAGCATCTGGAACTGATGGTCGCCTGCCCGGACAGGTTGCTTGAGAGGATAAAGAATGCAGGCTGCATCTTCCTCGGTGAATCATCGCCGATTCCCGCGGGCGACTATTTGGCAGGGCCGAGCCATATTCTTCCCACGGGAAGGACAGCCCGGTTCGCCTCGGGTCTTTCCGTGGACGACTTCCTGAAGAAGTCAAGCGTCATTTCGCTCTCGCCGCAGAGACTTGCGGAGTTGGGGCCTGCCATCCAGGCGCTTGCCGAGGCGGAGGGGTTCGACGCACACGCCAACACAGTAAAGATTCGTTCCCAGAAGCCCCGTTAGATGTCTAAGGCGCACATACGCAGGAAGGGTGGTTCCTATGCCGGACCGGACTGCCACAATTGAACGCAAGACCGCCGAAACCGATATTCGCCTGATGCTCGAAATTGATGGGACAGGTGAGAGCACGGTCAGCACGGGCGTCCCGTTCTTCGATCACATGCTTTCGCTTTTCGCTAAGCACGGCCTGTTTGACCTTCAGGTCGCGGCGGAGGGGGATATTGATGTTGACGCGCATCACACTGTCGAGGACGTCGGCATTTGCATCGGGCAGGCCGTCAACCAGGCGTTGGGTGACAAGTCCGGAATCGCGCGTTACGGGGAGGCCCTTGTGCCGATGGACGAGGCGCTCGTGCTTGTGGCGCTGGACCTCAGCGGCCGGGGGCACTTGCAATATGAACTCGATCCGGGATTTGGCAAGGTAGGCAACTTCGATGTGGCTCTGCCGCGCGAGTTCTTCGCTGCGGTGGCTGACAGCGGACGTCTCACGCTGCACGTCCGCCAGCTTTCCGGCCTCAACGCGCACCATATCATCGAGGCGGCCTTTAAGGCCTTCGGGAGGGCGCTCGATGAGGCGACGCAGATTGACCCGCGCCGAAGCGGCATCCCGTCCACCAAGGGGAGGCTCTGACGCCCCGTTTGCGGGAAATATCTGATGATTGCAATCGTTGACTACGGCATGGGCAATCTGGGCAGCGTTGCAAACGCGCTCGAGTCCCTTGAGATTCCCTGTGAGATTACAGACGACGTCAATAAGCTCGAAGCGGCTGACGGCCTTGTGCTCCCGGGTGTGGGAGCGTTCGGCGACGCCGTGAATAACCTGCGCGCTGCGAGCCTTCTCGACCTGATTCGCCGATGGATTGCCGCCGACCGCCCCTTCCTGGGAATCTGTCTCGGCTTGCAGCTTCTGTTCGACGAAAGCGAGGAGGCTGGAGCGCTTGAGGGCCTCGGAGTGCTGCGGGGGCGGGTGCTCCGGTTCAACGTCCCGCTGAAGATACCCCATATGGGCTGGAACCAGATTCACATCAAGCAGCGGACGCCGATTCTCGAGGGCGTACCGGACGGGGGGTACGTCTACTTCGTCCACTCCTATTACGTAGAGCCGGCGGATGAGACCGTCGTCGCGACGACTACCGACTACGGCATCGAGTTTGTGTCGAGCGTCGCGCGCGGGAACCTTTTCGCATGTCAGTTCCACCCGGAGAAAAGCCAGGTCATCGGGCTGACAATGCTGCGCAACTTCGGGAGGCTCTGCGGATGCTTGTGATTCCGGCGATAGACCTCTCAGACGGCGATGTCGTGCGCCTGAGCCAGGGGCGCATGGAGGAGAAGACCGTCTACTCGAATGACCCCGTCCAGATGGCCCTGCGCTGGCAGGAGGAGGGTGCCCAATGGCTGCATGTGGTGGACCTGGACGCCGCAATCATCGGCGACCGCGACAACCGTGATGTCATAGCGCAGCTCGCCCGGGCGCTCAGCATTCCCATCGAACTGGGCGGCGGGATTCGTTCCCTGGAGGCTGTCGAGAATGCCCTCAATCTGGGCGTTGAGCGCGTTGTCATCGGCACATCGGCGTTGTCTGACCCCGAAATGGTCAGGGAGGCCGTCAAGAGGTATGGTGAGCACGTAGTCGTCGGTATAGACGCCCGAGACGGGAAGGTCGCGGTCAGGGGTTGGACGGAGGTCAGCGAAATCGGCGCCCTGGAGCTTGCGCGCAAGGTGGAAGAGATGGGAGTCCGGAGGTTGATATGCACTGACATCCGCACCGACGGGATGCTCAAGGGGCCTAACATTCCCGCCATGCGCGAGCTTGCGGAGGCGGTTTCGATTCCAATCATCGCCTCCGGCGGCGTTTCAGGCCTCGATGATGTGAGGGCTTTGTGTGCGTTGGCGAAGGAATTAGCGGCGGACATAGACCAGTCGTCCGTGCCCTCCTCAAGGCGTAGCGCAGACGAACCGCCAGTACCCTCCTCAAACGGTAGCACGGGTGTCCCGTCCGTACCCTCTTCAAACGGTAGCGCGGGCGTCCCGTCCGTACCCTCTTCAAACGGTAGCGCGGGCGTCCCGCCCGCGAGAAGCGCTGGTGTCAGACAGCTACGGCCCGGCTCCCCGGGGAGGGGTATTGAGGGCTGCATCGTGGGGAGAGCGCTGTACACGGGAGCGCTGTCTCTACGGGAGGCGATTGAGGTGGCGAAGCAGTGTTAGCGGTAAGAATCATACCCTGCCTGGACGTCAAGGACGGTCGGACCGTCAAGGGCGTCCACTTCGTGAATCTGCGCGATGCCGGCGACCCGGTCGAGCAAGCGGCTGTCTATAGCGGCTGTCTATGACCGCGAGGGCGCAGACGAGCTGGTGTTTCTTGACATCACCGCTTCCTACGAGAACCGTGAAACCATGCTTGATGTGGTCCGGCGGACCGCGAGGCAGGTGTTCATCCCCTTCTGTGTCGGCGGGGGCCTCCGCACAATCGGTGACATCCGCGAGACCCTCAAGGCCGGGGCGGACAAGGTCTCGATTATGACGGCGGGAGTGAAAAACCCCGACCTTATCAGCCAGGCGGCGGAGATGTTCGGGAGCCAGTGCATAGTGGTTGCGGTCGATGCCCGACGGAAGGACCCCGATCCGCCGTCCGAGGAGCTGCAGTGGGAGGTCTTCACCCACGGCGGCCGCTACCCGACCGGCATAGACGCCATCCAGTGGTGTATTGAAGTGGAGCAGCGCGGTGCTGGGGAGATACTGCTGACCAGCATGGACGCAGACGGCACGAAGGTGGGGTATGACATCGAGCTTACCCGCCGCGTCTCGGAACGTGCGGGCATTCCGGTAATCGCATCCGGCGGAGCCGGCACGCTGCAGCATATAATTGACGTGGTCGAGCGCGGTAAGGCTGATGCGGTCCTTGCCGCTTCGATATTCCACTTCAAGGAGTATTCGATTCGCGAGGTGAAAGAGGCGCTCAGGGCCAGGGGGATTGCGGTGAGGATGTGAAGGGTAGGGCACCATCCAGGAGATGACCGTATGAGCAAGTTCTGGGACTGGGTACAACGGTGGGGCTCTCTGGCGAGCATTCTCAGCGCCGTAGTGACGGTAGGCGGGCTTCACGTCTTGGTGCGGAAGTGGGTTGCGCAGTATCCGCTAAGGGCGCTGGGCATACCATTTGCTGGTGTAATTGTTGGCCTCATCGTCTACCTCCTGCTGCAGAACCGCTCCCTTCGCAGCCGGCTGCAGGATGCTGAGAAGTGGGAGCCTACGGACGACGAGAAGCGGGGGGTGGTGAAGGAGTTGGAGCGCAAGATGGGAGAGCTCAAGGACCTACTCGCCCAGGCGCGTCGCGATGGCCCCGATGCTTGGACCGATCGTATCCTTGCAGGTCAGAAGCGCCTCGAAGCGAAGCTGGTGGATTCCGAGTGGTTCGACGATCCACGTCGAACCTACCTGGAGATGCGTGAATGGTGGCTTGCGACGAGTGAGGAAGATGGCGGCTGGCTGCCCTCGGAAATGTACTGCCTGTATGGACAAGGCCCTGGCTGCCTCGCGCACGGCGAAAACTTTGAATCGGGGGCCGACAGACGTCCCGTGGACTGGCTGGCGGAATTATTCGCGAAGCACGAGACGCTGGATGAGCTTTTGAAGGAGGACGAGGGGTGGATAGACCAGGTGCTCGATGCTATTTCCGACGGGGTAGGGAGG
>JALGUK010000196.1 GCA_029820875.1 Candidatus Zipacnadia bacterium | reverse complement strand
CTGCCACGTCTCCCCGAACAGCTCAATGGATTGCGCATCGCCCACATCGCAGATGTACACCTGTGCCCGGAGCTGCCCTATGACTATGTTGCGTCAACTATGCGACTATTGAGTAAGCTTGGGGCCGACGCCCTCGTCTTTACCGGCGATCTCCTTTCGGTGGGGCCGAAGTACCTTTCCGCATATCTGAGTATGTTCTCTCAACCGCAGGCACCTTCCGGTAAGTACGCGGTACTGGGCAACCATGACTTCGTATGCAATCGAAGCGGGCCGGTGACCGAGTTCCTCCAGAACGCCGGTTGGCAAGTATTGCGCAACCGGAGTGTGCCGCGCAGGGGTGGAGGATATGTCGACCGGCCGGCCCAATCTTCAGAAGGCTCTCAATGGCATACCCGAGCGCGCCGTTCGCATCCTGCTGGCCCACCAGCCCGATTTCATAGACAAGGCGGCGCCAGCGGGTGTGGATTTAATGCTGTGCGGGCACACCCACGGCGGGCAAGTGGTGTTGCCATTGCTCGGTCCGCCTGTGGTACCCTCCCGGTATGGCGCGAGATACGCCTGGGGACTGTTTGACCGTGACGGAACGCGGATGCAGGTCACGCGGGGCGTGGGAATGATAAGCCCTCGCATCCGCTTCAATTGCCCGCCGGAGATTGCTGTCCTGACATTGCGCCGAGGCGACGGAAAGCTCCCCGAAGGGCGAGCGAAACGGAATTTACTGCCCGACCTGCGCTGGCTGCGCCGGAAGCTTGACCGGGACACAGGCCGTTCTGACATCGTCCGCACAAATGCGAGCGACCACAACGGCGCTGAGAGGAGATTGAATCGTGAATCTGATATGTATTATGCTTGACAGCTTTCGACAGGACCACTTCAGCCTCTATAACCAGGGGAATGCTCTGTTTGAAGGAGTGAGGGCGTGCGAGACGCCCAACGTTGACTCCTTCGCCGAGCAAGCCGTCGTGTTTGAAAACGCCTACCCCGAGGGACTGCCGACCATACCGGTGCGTATGGCCCTGATGACCGGCCAGTACACGCTTCCCTTCAGAGGCTGGGAACCGCTGACTGAGCGGGACATCACTGCAGCGGAGATTCTTCGCCGCGAGGGATACACCTGCGGCCTGGTGTCGGACTGCTACCATTACCGTGCGCCAGGAATGAACTACCACCGTTCCTTCCATACCTACAACTGGATACGCGGCCAGGAGTATGACCCATACAGGTCCATTCCACCGGCGCGGGACGTGGACGACTACGTCAACGAAAACTACCCGGATGCCTGGCGCACCCGGATAGCCCAATTCCTGGCGAACACGGATGACTTCAAGGGTGAGTCGGATTGGTTCCCCGCCAAGGTGGTCCAGGAGGCGGTCAGGTGGCTCAAGGCCAATCGTGACAAGGAGAATGTATTCCTCTGGATTGATTCGTTCGACCCACACGAGCCGTGGGATCCGCTGCCGCCGTTCGACATCTATACTGACCCGGACTATACCGGCAAGCGCCTCATCATGCCAATGGGCGGGATGATGCACCAGTGGGCTAACGATGAGGAGATTCGCCACATCCGCGGCCTCTACGCGGGCGAGGCGCATTTCGTCGACCACTGCCTTGGGCCGCTGTTTGAAGCACTTGAGCAACTCGGGTACTACGAGGACTCCATCATCTTCTTGGTCGCAGACCACGGGCATCCGCTCGGGGACCACGGCAAATTTCTAAAGGGCGGGGACCGCCTGTACAGCGAGCTGTTGAAGGTCCCGTTCATTGTGCGCCTTCCGGGTGGGAAGGGGGCGCGGCGCTCCCGTGCGCTCGTGCAGTTTCACGACGTGCTCCCCACAATGCTCGACGTGATGGGGCTTGCCCCCGATACCGACGCCATGCACGGCCGCAGCTTCCGGTCGGTGCTTGAAGGCGATACGGACACCCATCGCGATGCGATTATCGTAGGATACCACAGAGCCGTGGACCGTTGCATCCGCGACGAGCGATGGAGTTACATCCAGCGGCCCGATGACGAGCCGGACGAACTATATGACCTGCAGGAGGACCCGCGGGAGCGGCGCAACCTTATCGACGAACATCCTGATGAAGCCGTCCGCCTCTCGCGCTTGTTCGGCGCGTACTTCCGCCCGCAACGCGCATCCATCGTAAAAGGGATTCAAGGAACATACGAGATGGCATCCAGCGGCATCGAATGAGAGAGCGGGAAGCGGCGTGAAGCAGCCGTTCAATATGGCCAACGACACCTCACCCCCTACCCCTCTCCTTCAGCGCTTCGCGCTTCTGGAGAGGGAGCAAGGCCCTGGGACCGAGCGCGATGCCGTCCCCCCTCTCCGGAGCCAAATGAGGCATCGCCGCCGACGATAGCCCCTTCGCGAGTAGAGGGGTGGGGGTGAGGCAGCCGTGCAACCTGAGTTCCCGTGAGGAGGGACCACTCATGCCAGCCAGTGGGAGCACCAGACCTATTCGCCTCGGAGTTGTCGGCGTTGGCCGCGGCAGTGGGTTTGCCCGCGGGGCGCCGGCGGTCGGCATGGAGGTCGTGGCGCTTTGCGATACATGGAAGGAGAAGCTGAAGGAGCAAGGCAAGGCACTCGGCGTCACTACCTACACTGACTTCGACAAGTTTCTTGAGCATGATATGGATGCTGTGGCCCTCTCCAACTACTTCCACCAGCATGCTCCCTTCGCCATCGAGGCCCTCCAGGCCGGCAAGCATGTCCTCAGCGAGACTAGCGCCTGCAAAACGCTCGGGGAGGGAGTAGCCCTCGCCCGTGCGGTCGAGGCGTCCGACAAGATTTACATGTTCGGCGAAAACTACATCTACTTCGCGTACATCCAGGAGATGCGGCGGCTATACCGGGCCGGCGAGATTGGAGAGGTGCAATACGCGGAGGGGGAGTACATTCATCCCATCAACTCGCGCGGCAGGAACCAGCTTGCGCCCGGAATCAATCACTGGCGCAACTGGATTCCATCCACTTACTACTGCACTCATGGGCTTGGGCCGTTGATGTACGTGACCGACACGATGCCCCTCAGCGTCACCGCCCAGTCTATTCCGCGCTCGAAGAAGGATAAGGAGAATCTGCACGTGCGCCGGGGGGATCCTGCCTCCGTCATCGTTTGCCGTATGGACAACGGCACTGTGGGGACGGTTAATGGGCTTGGCCTGCGTGGCCACGGGAACTGGTATCGCTTCCACGGCACGCGCGGGCTGATGGAGAACCTCAGAACGATGGGCGACCAGCAAAAGCTGCGGATTGTTCACGAGCCGTGGGACATGAAGGCCGGTGACGTGCGGGAGAAGATTTACCTGCCGGAGTTCCCGGTACACGCCGACATTGCCCGACGGGCGGGACACGGCGGCGGCGATTTCTTTGTGCTGTATAACTTTGCGGAGGCAATCCGCAGCGGCGAGCCGCCTTGGTGTAACGTTTATCGGGGCCTGGCGATGTCTGTGGTCGGTATCCAGGCATGGCGCTCGGCACTCGAGAACGGCGCGCCCTTCGAGATTCCCGACTTCAGCAAGGAAGAGCAGCGCGCCAAGTACGAAAACGACCATTGGTCGCCTTTCCCTGAGGACGCCGGTCCCGGCCAGCCTCCGCCGAGCATCACGGGCTGGCCCAAGCCGACGGCGAGGCAGCTCGCTGCGGCGCGGAAGGTGTGGGAGGAGATGGGGTACAAGGGTGACTGACATTCGGCTGACGAACCGGAAAGGAGCAGTCCAACCATGCGAGTTGCAGTGGTCTTGAGCCTCATGGCCGTGCCGATGCTGGCTATGGCGGCCCCGGAGCTGATTGTTGACATCGACTTCAACGATGAGGTCTATGTCCGCCCCGAGCCGATGACGCAGGCGCAGGTGGCGGAGCTTGTTGAGAACATCCATGCCAACGGCTGCCAGACAATCATCGTCCGCATGGGCTTCCTCGGGCTGCTACCGTATCGGACGAACCTGAGCTACCCTATCGGCATGTTCGATGAGAAGCACGCGCGCAGTAGTCTCTGGCCTGGAGGGCCGTGGGATGACATTGAGAAGTTCATCGAGGTCCGCAAGGCCGTGCACGGGCGCTATGCCAAGGTGCTCGAGGCCTATAATCCGCCCGAGGTCTTCATACGCGAGGGGCACAAGCGCGGGATGAAAGTCATCATGTGGATTGACATCTTCGACGACTTGTGGCCCGGTTACCGCTCGAAGTTTCTCGAAGAGCATCCGTACTGCCAATGGACAGCACGCGACGGAAAGACCTACTTTAAGGGGTTGATGAGCTATGCCTGGCCGGAAGCGCGGGCATTCCGCGTAAAGCAGGACTTTTACGGCTTCGAACAGCCCATCGTGGATGAGTACAAGAAGCGCTACGGTGTGGACATCCGCACGGCGAAGCACTTCAATGAGCGCGCATGGCACGTCATCAAGGGGGAGGCGATGAACCAGCTCTACCGCGAGCTGGCTCAGGTCTGTCACGCCCGTGGCAAGGAGCTTTGGGTCGGCCTACAGCTTGGGGATTACACGAACTTCGCCGCCGACCCGTATTTCGGCACGAATGTGGTCGCTCGTTACGCTAACAACTGGAAGGAACTGGTAGACGAAGGCATTGCGGACGCTTTCATTCTCGCCGATTACGAGCTGCCCTCTAAGCCCGACGTCTCTTATTGGCAGGCCAAGCACATCAACCTCGCACCGGGCCAGGACCTCTTCGCGTGGGCGGCGCAGGAGTATGGGCCTTACTGCCGTGGCAAGACGGCTCTTTATCTGTTTGTGGATTGGCTCTCCGGTGGCCGTGCGAAAATTGATGAGAGCCTCGCGGCTTTCGCCGACCGCGCACTACGCTACAGGTTCGACGGAGTAGAGGTGCACGAGGCGCTCAACTTCGAGAGCGACAGTACGGGCTGGGACCTGCTCAAGCGCTGCTCGGAACGGCTCCGAGGGCGTGACCCGGGCTCGCTTTAGGCGGGAGAGTGAGACGGCCGAAAGGAGAGAAACAACCATGCGGCTGGGCGGTCCTATTTTCGATGACTGCTCCACCCCTGATCGTTGGATTGCAGCACTGAAACGTTCCGGCTACACTGCGGCCTTTTGCCCTGTGGATGAGGCCGCAGACGATGCGGCTGTTCAGGCATACGCCGATGCCGCTGCAGCGGCGGACATCATCATTGCGGAGGTCGGCGCCTGGAGCAATCCCATCAGCCCGGACGAGGATACACGCACAAAGGCGATAGCCTTGTGTCAAGAGCGCCTGGCGCTTGCGGACAGAATCGGGGCACGCTGCTGCGTGAACATCGCCGGCTCGCGCGGGGAGAAATGGGACGGTCCTTGCGCGGACGACCTCAGGGAGGCAACGTTCGACCTGATCGTCGAGACGACGCGGGCGATTATAGATGCCGTCAAGCCGACGCGCACGTTCTACACTCTGGAGACAATGCCGTGGATGTATCCTGACTCGCCCGACAGCTACCTGCGCCTGCTCGAAGCCATCAACCGCCCGCGCTTCGCCGTGCATCTTGACCCGACTAATCTCGTCAACAGCCCCCAACGTTTCTTCGACACCGGCGCACTAATCCGCGAGTGCTTCGCCAAGCTCGGTCCGCATATCAAGAGCTGCCATGCCAAGGATGTCGCCCTCTCCGATAAGCTCCTGGTACATCTTGACGAGGTGCGCCCGGGCCTGGGCGGGCTCGATTACGCCGTGTTCCTGCGGGAGCTGGACAAACTGGCCCCGGATACGCCGCTTATGCTCGAGCACCTCCCCAACCAAGAGGAATACGCGCTTGCGGCAAAATACATACGGTCCGTGGCGAGGGACGTAGGTGTGACGATCCGGTGAGTCGCCCACAGGGGGACCCGATATGAGACGCTCTATGACAAAAGCGTTGCTGACACTGCTGGCGTTCGTGATGCTGCTGTCGCTTACGGGACTGGCTCTCGCCGCGGAAGAGCAGGCCATCGAGTCCCGCATCGCCGACGTGGGCGATGATGGGCGTGTGGATGTGCGCGAGTTCCAGAACGTCGTGGCGAACGGCGACTGGTCGCCCGCGATCCAGGCCGCGATTGATTGGGTGAGCGAGGAGAACGGCTTCTCGGCCGGCGCCACCATCTTCTTCCCGCCCGGAACCTACCGCATTGACCGCAGCATAGTCCTGGGTGGCAACAAGGCCCACTGGGGGCTGCACCTTCTCGGCTACGGCGCGACGCTGGTCGGCAGCAGTGCCTTGGACGAGCAGCCCCTCGTCGACCCCGAGCCGGAGGAAGAGGACGCCGGGGTGCCCATCCTGATCCTCAATGACATGGAGGAACACGGCGTCGAGGGCGCAGGCTACTGCATCGAGGGCCTGCGCTTCACCCGGGAGAACGCGCCCAATGGCATCGCTATCTCGGTCCCCTGGAACGAGATACCCAAGGGCACAACCTTTCGCAGCATCAAGGTCCACGGCCAGAACATCGGCGTGCATGTCAAGTTCGCCTGGCAGCTCTACTTCAGCGATTGCATCTTCAGGGGCAACACGACCGGCATGGTAATCCAGAGCCACGGCAATAACATCGGCATCGTCAACTGCATCTTCAGGCGTAACCACGAGCATGGCCTCGTGATCGGCCCGGACCGGGGCCAATGGGGCTCGAACGGGCAGCACATCTCCGGCTCGATCTTCGAGGCGAACAAGGGCTATGGCATCCTGCTGCTTTCCAGCGCGCAGACGGTGATCTCAGGGAACTACTTCGAGGCCAACGGCAACGACATCGGCGTGATGACGCCGTGGCAAACCACCATTGACACCAACCTCTTCTGGGGCTACTACGGCCACGGGTGGCGGCAGACGCCCTTTGCGGACAACGCGCACATCATTGTCGGCGGCTGCCAGGACCTGCGACTGCGAAACAATCTGTACGCAGGCGTGAAGGCGTGGTTCCGACGCAAGGAAGGCGAGACGCGGTGGGAATACGTGCCGCGTCCGGAGGGGCCCAGTGGGATAGCCCAGCACGCCCCGGCTCCGCCGGAGCAGGAGCCGGGATATGATTACGAGGAGCGCGAAGTCAACGTGTTGATAACAGGCACGTTCGCCGGGGAGCATGTCTTCGACACGCTGCCGACCGTGCACCACGAGGCGAACGTCCAGACCACCCACGTCGCGAAGGACACAGGGCTGCACTACTACGAGTACGACCCAGGCACGAACGAGTTCGTGATGAAGTCGCTCTTGGACAAGTAGAGCTGCTGTCTGGGAGAATGATAAGTTCTGGCCGGTGGTGGCCCGCCGGAACGCGACGGCTACTTCTTCCTCAGGCTGATGAACACGCCACGGATATAGTTGGCCGCCGGTTGGCCGTCGCGAACCACGTTCTGTTCGTCCCAGACCATAAGGAGCTTCCCAGGCTCAACCTCGCGGACCCCCGTGTAGGACCATGTGCTGCCCTCATAGTCAATGTGGATGCGGTTGACCCACTTGCGGCCCGTCCCGTCGGGGCTGAAGGCAATCCAGATTCCGGGCCGGCCGTACGTGAGCACGGCGACGCCGTTTTTCATCACCGTAAGGTCCGGGTCAACACCGAGAACACCCGTAGGCGTCGGTTTGCTCCAGGTCCGCCCCCCGTCCGAGGAGCGTGATTGCATAAGGGGCTTCCCACTGCCGGTGCGCATCACACACAGAAGGTCGCCATTGGGCAGCTCCGCCATCACAGGTTCGCAGAATCCTCCTCCCTCAATATTCGGGTCATAGGCTACCGTCGAGAGGACCTTCCAGGATAGTCCCTTATCGGCTGATTCCAGCAGGATGACCCAGCAAATGACCATCGTCACGCTCGTAGATGGTCCGCCACATCGCCAGTGCGACCCGCACGCCCTCCCGCGCGATTTCCGGGCCGTAGTAGTCCGGAATCTTGCCGCTTGGATGGTAGGGGGGCCGGGAATCCACATTCGGGATGTCATAGGTCACGCGGATCGGCCCCTCGAAGGTCTTTCCGCCGTCTGTGCTGCGATACATCACACCCACCAGCGGTGGCCCCTCCGGCAGCAGCCAACCGTAGTCATCATATACCAGCACCGTGCCGTCGCGAAGCTGGCCGACGGACTCGTCCCGCCAGGTGCGCTGCGGCTCATCCACCCACGTCTTTCCGCCGTCTTTTGAGCGCATGGACACCCGTCGGGCGATGTCAATGTCGTCGTCATAGTGGAAGATGCACAGCAGGTCGCCGTTGGCGAGGCGCCACAGGTGCGGCTGATTGAGCTTGCCTTCATGGTTGAGAGTGCTGCAGATAGTGAAGGGTTCGCCGACCTCGATCTCGAGGCTCGGGTCCGGCTCCTGGACCTTGCTTGGATCCTCTATAGCTTTCCATGGTTCCTGTATCTCCTGCACGACGCCGCTGAGCTTTATATCCTTGATGAAAAGGTTCGAGTGGCTCGCGTAGAAGCCGACTGCGCCGGCGGTGAAACGCTCGTCGTCGAACTCACCGATGACTTGCCCGTCGAG
>JALGUK010000195.1 GCA_029820875.1 Candidatus Zipacnadia bacterium | reverse complement strand
GTGGAGAAGACCCGCCTGGGTATCCCTGCGATTGTGCACGAGGAGTGTCTCAGCGGGTTCATGGCTATGGGCGGGACGACCTTCCCGCAGGCCATCGGAATGGCTGCCACGTGGGACCCGGATTTGATGCGAGAGGCTGCTGAGGTTATAAGGCACCAGGCCAGGGCGGTCGGCGCGCACCTTATGCTCGCGCCGCTTGCCGACATCGCCCCGGACCCCCGGTGGGGCCGCCGAATGGCGACGGCCTTCGTGCAAGGCCTTCAGGGCGACGAGCCGCGCGAAGGCGTGGCCGCCACGCTCAAGCACTTTGCCGGCTACGGCTTCTCCGAGGGCGGGCGCAACTGCGCCCCTGCACACATCGGCCCCCGCGAGATGCGGGAGATGTTTCTGTTCCCGTTCGAGGTCGCGGTGAAGGAAGGGGGAGTGCTGTCGGTTATGGCGGCCTACCACGAGATTGACGGCATCCCCGCAAGCGGCGACCGGTGGCTCCTGACCGACCTGCTGCGGGGAGAATGGGGCTTTGACGGCGTGGTGGTGGCCGACTACGGAAGCGTTGGAATGCTCCACAGCTTCCACTTCGTCGCCGCCGATCCCGGCGAGGCAGGGCGGCTGGCCATCAGGGCCGGCCTGGATGTGGAGCTGCCACGGCGGGAATGCTACGGCAAGCCTCTTATCGCCGCCGTCCGGGAAGGCATACTGGATGAGGCAATAGTGGACCAGGCGGTCCGTCGGCACCTGCGCGTGAAGGCGGCTCTGGGGCTACTTGACGACCCCTATGTGGACCCTCAGGCGGCCGCCGTTGTCTTCGATACGCCCCGGCAGCGCGAACTGGCCCGCGAGGCGGCGCGGCGGTCCATCACATTGCTGAAAAACGATGCTGCCAAAGGACGCGAAGACCATCGCGGTCATCGGCCCTAACGCGGACAGCACCCGGAACCTACTCGGCGATTACAGTTACACGGTGCACTTCCTGCGCGAGCGGGACGGCGTTCGGGTCGTCAGCATACTCGAGGGGATAAAGGCAAAAGTGTCGCCGTCAACCAAGGTGCTTTACGCACGCGGCTGTGACATTATGGACTCCTCCACCGCAGGCTTCGAGGAGGCGCTCCGGGCGGCCGGGGCGGCGGACGTGGTGGTGGCCGTGGTGGGAGGGAGATCATCCGTCCACGGGGACGGCACCTCCGGCGAGAACCTGGACCGGGCGCATATCGGCCTGCCGGGCGCCCAGGAGGAGCTGCTGCGGGTGCTTGCCGCCCTGGGCAAGCCGCTGGTGGTCGTCCTCGTCAGCGGCAGGCCCCTCGCGATTGAATGGCTCGCGCAAAATGTTCCCGCTGTCATCCACGCGTGGCTCCCCGGCGAAGAGGGAGGAAATGCTGTGGCGGACGTGCTCTTCGGAGACTCTAACCCCGGCGGGAAACTTCCCGTCTCCATTACGTCTTCACCGACCGCGAGCCGCTTTACCCGTTCGGTCACGGCCTCAGCTACACCGAGTTCTCCTACAGCGGCTTGACCATAGCGCCTGAGCAGGTCGAGCAGGAACAGCATGTGCAGATAAGCTGCCAGGTGCGCAACGCAGGCAACCGGTCCGGGAGCGAAGTGGTGCAACTGTACATCCAGGACCCGCTCGCAAGCGTCTGCCGCCCGCGGATGGAGCTGAAGGGCTTCGCACGCATCCCACTTGAACCGGGAGAGACCAAGAGCGTCGCATTCAGCCTACCGATTGAACTGCTCGCCTATTACGACGCCGATATGAACCTCGTCGTGGAGCCGGGCGAGTTCAAGGTGATGCTCGGAAGTTCATCGGAGGATATCCGCCTGGAAGGCGTATTCAAGCTCCTCGTAAAGCGCGACGTGACCTCGCGCAAGGAGTTCCGGACCGCTGTGACAGTCGCCTAGGGCGACTGATACTCTTGTATCAACATCGTGCAACGATATAGGGAAGCGCAGAAAAAGATGGAATCCGTCGGGTGGGGGATTATCGGCTGCAGCGACATCGTCAGGCGCCGCGCCGCCGCGGCGATAATCGAGCAGCCGGACAGTAAGCTGGTCGCGTTCCTGTCGCGGGACAAGCGGCGGGCGGGCGAGTTCGCCTCGGAGTTTGCCGCCGATGCCGCCTACGACGACCTCGAGCGGTTTCTCGCCGACGAGCGAGTCGATATCGTTTACGTGGCCACCGAGGTGGACCGCCACGCCCATCTTGCTATCGCGGCGGCGGAGGCGGGCAAGCATGTGCTGGTGGAAAAGCCGATGGCGATAAATACCAGCGAATGCCTTACGATGATTAAGGCGGCGCAGGACAACGGAGCCTACATCGCCGTCGCATACTACGCGCGATTCTTCGAGAAGTCGAACATAATGAAAAGGGTAATAGACCAGGGGCTTCTGGGCCGTATCGTCAGGGCGAACGTGAGGGTCATGGGATGGTACAATCCGACGCCGTCTCCGTCCAAGTACTGGCGCGTGACGGCGCGAGGCGGGGGCAACATGCTCGCCGACATCGGAAGTCACCGGCTGGACCTGTTGACGTACTTCTTCGGGCGCCCTGTCACGGTTTGCGGGCTCGTCGACAGGCTCACCATGGCCTACGAGGCGGCCGACACGGAAACCGCGCTCGTCCAGTTCGAAAACGGGGTCCACGTCACCGTCCTGGCCAATGCGAACACGCCGGTGACGGGAGATTCAACGACCATTGAAATTTACGGCACAGAGGGCGCGCTGCTTACGGACCCGTGGTCCGAAGAGCCGGTTTCCGTCGCAGGCAGCGACATGGAACCGATACCGGCGGCGCAACCTGCAAACGCCCACTTCCCGTTGATGGACGACTTCGCCCGCGCCATAGCAAACGACACCGCCCCAAGATTCTCAGGAACAGACGGCATGTGGGCCACGGCAGTCATCGAAGGAGCCTATCAATCAGCAAAATCCGGTAAGTCCGTGTTGCTCGACGACCTCATCCGACAACATTGAGCGCAGGCCCAATTGCAACTCACATCTGTTCGAGCACATCCGCAAGGTGGGATTCCTCAACGCCGTATGGAGGGGCTTTGGACTGCTTTGGACAATCTTAGGAGAATTTAATGCGGATATAATACACTGCGCAAGAACAAAGACGAAACATCCTCGTCGGGCCGGCGTAACGGCCTTCGGCGAGAGGAGGGCCGACCTTGGCCGCAACAGAGTCTACGCGAGAAGTGGCTCTTAGCCGTGACATCGGTCTGCGTGACGTTACCATGATCGGCATAGGAGCCATGATCGGAGCCGGCATCTTTGTACTGACAGGCATCGCAGCAGGGCAAGCGGGACCGGCGTTGATCCTTGTATTCGTCCTTAACGGTATAATCGCCTTGCTGACCGCCCTGCCCTACGCGGAGCTAGGCTCCTGCTTCCCGCAGGCGGGCGGAGGGTATCAGTGGGTGTCCGAGGCGTTGCCGGAGCCGGCCGGCTTCCTGACCGGGTGGGTCTCATGGTTCGGCCACTCGGTGGCCTGCTCGCTTTATGCCCTGGGCTTCGGGGCGTACCTGGGCGAGATACTGAGCGATATCATCGTGCACTCGCCGCTGCAAGGGGCCGGATTGACCGTGGTGCTCGCTCACCCTTGGTTCGCGAAGTTGGCGGCAGTCCTCTGCTGTGCGCTGTTTACCTACATCAACTATCGAGGCGCTTCGGAGACCGGCAAGGCGGAGACGCTGGTAACCGTAGGCAAGCTGATTGTGCTGGGCCTCTTCGTTTTTTCGGGCCTGTATGTGATAGCCCACAAGCCTGACTGGATGCAGCACTTCCGCCCGTTCTTCCCCACAGGCTGGGAAGGCGTTGTAGGCGCTATGGGACTGACCTACATCGCCTTCCAGGGGTATGAAATCATCGCCCAGAGCGGTGAGGAGGTCGTGAACCCGCGGCGCAATGTGCCGCTGGCGATTATCATCTCAATCCTGGTGGTCATCCCCATTTACTGTCTCGTGGCTTTCGTGTGCATCGGCGCCATCACACCGCCTTCGGGTCAGCCGACCTGGCAGGTACTTGGCGACATGGGGGAGCTGGGCGTGGTGGAGGCAGCCCGCCAATTCATGGTAGGCGGGGGCTTTATCGGGGGACTGATTCTGACTCTTGGAGGGCTACTCGCGACGGTCTCGGCGCTCAACGCGACTGTATATTCCTCCTCCCGCGTCTCATTTGCTATGGGACGGGACCGCAAGTTCCCCGGCGCATTCGCCGCCGTGCACCCTCGCCGGCGCACTCCACATGTCGCCGTCATCGTATCCGGGACGTTGATCGCTCTTATGGCTGTTTCGCTGCCCATAAAGGACGTAGCGTCCGCGGCGGACGTGATGTTTCTTATGTTGTTCGCTTTAGTCAATATCTCGGCGATAATCCTGCGGAAGCGCCGGCCGGACCTGGACCGCCGATTCCGCGTCCCCCTGATGCCGTACATCCCTGCCGTTGCGGCTATTGCCAGCCTTGCCCTGACAGCGGTCCTGTTCGCGGACAGCCCGAAAGCCACAATCGTTACGGCCATTTGGCTGGGTATTGGCCTGACGGTTTATCGTGTCTACACAAGCCGCAGGATTGAAGAGAAAAAACCCAAGGCACCTATTGTACTGGAACGGGCGCCGGTTCAGCCAAGCGGCTATCGGGCGCTGGTGCCGGTCGCCAGGCCTGACCACGTAGAGGACCTCATGCTGGTCGGGTCAGCGCTCGCCCGCCACAACGACGGGGAGGTGGATGCCCTCAACGTGATTGTGGTGCCGAATATTCTCCCGCTGGAAGAGGCTCTGCGCTTCCAAGACCCCGCAGAGAGAATCCTCGAGCAGGCTCGGAAGTCCGCCGAAACCTACGGAGTGCCGGTTCGCACCCTTGCCCGGGTCGGCCACAAGGCGGAACAAGCGATTCTGGACACCATCCGCGACTATGGCGTGAACCTGACGGTCTTGGGCTGGCGAGGATGGACCGGAGCCCAGGGTAGGGTGATGGGAGCTGTGCTGGATCCGGTCGTTGGGAAAGCCCCGAGCGATTTGGCTGTGGTTAAGATGATGGGCCCGCTGTCGGAGGTCAAGCGGATATTGGCGGGCGTCACGGGCAGTCCACAGGCTCGCCTCACGGTTCATGTTGCGAAGGCGGTGGCGTCGCTCACCGGAGCCGATGTGGACTTTATCCACTTCTATCGCCCGGGCGAGGAAGACCCGTCCGCAGTAATCGAACGGTTCCGCAACATGCAGGACCCGGCACTGCGCGTCGATGTCCAGGCGCGGCCTAGTGCCTCCCCCTCGACGGGCCTGATAAACGCCGCCGACGGCTATGACCTGCTCATCCTCGGTGCGGCACGCGAGGGACTGCTGCAGCAACTCTTCTTCGGCGTCAACACCCGAACAGTCGCCAATGCGGTCCGCTGCTCTGTAATCATGGTGAGCCGTGCGGGAAATCCTCAGCCCCCTCCCGGAGGAGGAACGGCGGCACATTGACTATGGCGACGAGACCTGAGCAGCCAGCAGTCGCCCCAGTCCCCTAATGCGTCCGTCAGATTGCTCCACGGGCTGCGCCCATCCGCAGACATCCACGCATGGTCACTAAGTGGTTGCAGCGCTCAAGTCCGCGTGCACACGCAATAGCCCTTTGTGCCGCCGCAGACGGGACACACCTCGACAGTCTTCCCGCTCGGGAAGCCGGTCGCCGCGTCAGGGCTTAAGACGACGAACCGCGCCGAGTACTCCTCGCCGGCGATTTCGACCCTGATTCCGAGTGAGGCGCTCTCGCCGAATTGCGCAGGTGTTACTTCGAATTCGCTCGGACCGGTCTGGTCCCGCCGCACCTGCCATCCTGCAGGAACGTCAACCCGGACTATCGGCACGTCGGTCACCGGCTGGCCGGCCTTGCGGCACGAGACCGACATCAGGCGACGAATCCCCGGAGCAAGCACAGGG
>JALGUK010000005.1 GCA_029820875.1 Candidatus Zipacnadia bacterium | reverse complement strand
TCGGCGTGCAGGAACGTGGGAAGGCAGATGTCTACGATGTCCACGTCGGTGCCTGCAAGCATGGCCTGCAGATTCTCGTAGGTCTGAATGCCGCTCAGGTCGAATGTGTCGCCCTCACCGGGGATATTCCCGCCCACGGGGGCGACATTCGCCTGACGCCGCTGCGCCTGGACGTCGGCTATGGCGACCAGCTCAGCGCCGGGCAGATTCTTGTAGATTCCGAAGTGCGTCTGTCCCATAAAACCGAAGCCTACAAGTCCGACTCTTACCATGGTTCAGCCTCCTTATATAAGCAAGTAGGCGGCAAGCGAACTATGTGCGCCCGAGGATTCTATCCATCGCCTCCGATGTTTGCTCAAGCTGGCCCGGGGCGTAGGGAATCATCTCGGCGACGACGTACCCGTCGTACCCTATCTCTTTGCAGGCGCTTATAACCTCCGGCCAATTGACATCGCCCTCGCCAAGTGCGCAGAAGCCGTCGAGAGTGGCCACATCACGCTTGAAGTCCTTCCAGTGAATCCGCACCACTCGCTCGCCCAGGATGCGCAACCACTGCTCCGGATAGCCCATTGTGTAAACGGCGTTGCCCACGTCCATGTACGCGCCGACATTCGGGCTACCCACCTCGTCAATGAATGCACGCATCTCAAGCGGCGAGAGGAGGAACATGTTCCCCACATTCTCGACCCCGATCTTCACGCCGTGCTCCTCCGCGAACGGGGCCAGCTCCTTGAGCGCTTCCAAAGCCCGGTCCCAGACGACATCATAAGGAATTACAGGCGAGTCGGGCATGAAGGTCACATGAACATAGCCCGGGACGTATAGAATCGCGTCCACTCCCAACCAGACGGCCCGTTCTATCTGCGCCCGCGCGATGTCCCGCGCCCTTTGCCGCACGGCGGGATCGTCATCAGTCGGGGAGACATCCCAGAGCATCAATGACGCCAGGCCGGCTATGTCAATGCCGACGTCCTTTGCAACGGCCGCAATTGCTTCACAGCCTGAGCGGTCGGTTTCCTGCGTAAGCTCCCCTTCCGGTGAGAGTGCCAGTTCAATCGCCTCGAAACCGGCTTGCTTGGCTTGTTTCATCGCTGTCGCAATGTCGGCTGAGCCATCCAGGGCGTTTTCGAATGCCCAGTAACTGATTCCCTTTTTCATCGTGCAGCCCCCATGCTATTTTGATAAATTCTCATTACGTTAATCTTTGACATCGCGGCCCATATTGCCTCCCTGCCCGAAAAAAAATTTGGCGCAGTGGGTGTGCAGTAGAGCATTAATGTGGTACAATTGTGAAATAATGGCGATGTTGACGTCGGCGCCGTACGAGTTGTAGCATCGTTTTTTTCGCCCGCATTCGAGGGGTAAATCGAAGCAAAGTTTGCAGCAAGTCATGGCCGAGTTTTGGCACAATGTTGCAGCATTAGCATGATACCAGTGCCCTCGGGGAGTGCGCGGCGGAGGATGAATCCCTCTTCCTTCGAGTCTCCCCCGAAGAGCCGAACGATTATCGCTGCTGGATTATATGAACCTCAGCAGCGGGCAACGGATATGTACAAGGCCCGTCAGCCCAGAGCGAGCAGGCCTGAGCCGCCTGCGGTCATATTGACTTTTGGTGGGCCATGTGCTAACATGAATCAAAAAGTGAATGGACCGTTTGAAGCGGCTGTGACTTCCGCCGAATTGCCGGTGAGGCTGTTAGATATCCTTATGCCGGTGCAGGTGGACTGGATGGCAATCGGTGGCGTGCGGAGGTGAGCGTGCCACGATGCAGCGTTCAGCGCCCGCGTTGGCGGAACGGATCCGCCAGTACAGCGAGGAACTACAACGCGACCCAAAGTCGCTCACTTTTGCACTGCTGGCAGATGCGCTCCGTGAGGCGGGACAACTGGAAACAGCGCGGAGCGTCTGTCAGCACGGTATCCGCATTCATCCCAACTATGTCACGGGCCGAATTATACTGGGGCAGATACTGCTGCAGGGAGGGGATATCGCGGAGGCCCGGCAGGAGTTTGAGGACGTGCTTCGACAACAGCCGCAGAACCTTGTTGCGCGTATGTTCCTGGGACGGATACTCCTCGACAGCGGTGAATTCCAAGCGGCTGCGGACCATTTTCAACACATTTTGTTGCTGAACCGGGGTAACCCCACCGCCAAGCAATTGCTTGAAAAAGCTCAGGAGGCCCTCAGTGCTCTATCCTCTGTACGGCAACAGCCGAGAGCACAAGCCCCGGCCAGGGCTCGTGAATCGGTCACAGATACAGAAGCTGAGCAAGCGCCGCCTGGTATCTCAGCCACTCTTGAACAGCTTCTTGCAGACCTCAAGAATACGGAGGGTGTAGTGGGAGCACTGTTAGTGGGGGAGGACGGTCTGCCGGTCGCGGGTGAACTGAACGCCGACCTTCCAGAGAATGTTATGAGCGCTATGGTCGCGGAAATCGGCAACAATGCAAAGAAATACGTTGGCGGCATGCAGCTTGGCGAGTTCGTGGGCGGCACTATAGACGGCACGAACGGGAACATGGTCCTGTATCCGATGAACGAATTCTTTCTGGTGGTCGTCAACGAGCCGAACGCCAAACTGGGGTTACTTAAGGTGCAGATTGACAGAAGCCGCAGATACGTGGCGTCGCTGTAAAAGCCCCAAGGCCTGGCCGTGAGGCTCAGGACAGTGGTTTTGCCCGTTCAGAGCGTTTCGAATCCGGTGTGTGTGAGGTGAGGCGGACAATGGCGCAACCACAAGCACCCTCTGTACAGAGCGGCAGCAAGGCCGCAACTATTATTGCCGTTATACTGCTTTTGCTCGGTGCCGCGGCGGCATGGTTCCTGACCAAAAGCGGGAAGCCGTTCGGCCCTGTGCTCAAAGACCCCTTGGTTTACGCCGTTCCAGCAGCCGAGTTGCTCCTGTACATCGTTCTTATCGGTCTCTGGGGACGGGGAGCCAGCTTCAAAAGCAGCGTAGGAGCGCTGCTGTTCGCGATTGTGTGGCGAGCGGCTATGGCCGGGGCCGCAGCGGGGTTGAACAAGAGCGTTCCTATCTCCGAGGGCTTCGCAACCGTGTACCTGAGGGCTGTTATCCCCGTTGCAGTGACTATAGCCCTCAACATCATCGCCCTGGCCATTATACGTCGGCGCTTCTTCCCCAAGGAAGTCGCTCCGGCGGCACCTGCCGAAAGCTATGCACCGCCCGCGGCCGCACCTCCACCAGCAGTCGAAGCCGTCCCTCCGACACCACCGGAAGCGCCCGAAGCTGCTGCGCCTGAGGTGCCTGTCACCGAAGAGGAAGCACCGCCACCGGTTGAGCCTGAGACCGCCGAGGCTATCCAGGCCGAGCCGGCGGAGGCGGAAACGGGAACGGAGGATGCGCTGGCAGGAGCGTTAGCGGCGCTGGCGGCTCAAGAGGCGGCCGAGCCGGAAGAGGAGCAAAAGGAAGAGACTCCTTCCCCATTTGCTCAAACGCTTACGGTCCCCGAACAGGAGGCCGGCCCCCTGCCTTCGCCGCCCGCCGAAGCCGCTGAGGAGGCCCTCCTGTTTACCGAAGAGGGTGCAGCCGAAGAGGAGGCATTGTTTGCGCCTCCGGAAGTTGAGGAAACCGAGGCCAAAGAGGAGACCGCATTCACCTTCGAAGTAGCTCCGGAGGAACCGGCGCCTCTTACTGAGCAAGAAGCGCCTGTGCCTGAGGCGCCTGCGCCTGTAGCCGAGGAGGCTGCGCCACAGGAGGCACCGGCGGGTGCCGTAGCCGAAGGTGAAGCGATTCGGGTGTCGGCCGAGTCCATCCTATCCCAGTTCCCGCCGGATGCGCTTGCCATGGACGCGGAGGCCATCCAGCAGCAACTCGATAATGGGGTCTTTCGCATACCTGTCGACGAGGTATTGCCACAGCTTTCCGAGGGCGAGGTGCGCGTGCCTGCTTCGCTTGTTATCGGGCAGATGCCGCCAGGTGCACTAGCAGTCTCTGAGGCAGATCTCAGCGAGCAGGTTCCCGATGGTCTGATTGAGCTGCCCCTGGAGGAAATCGTACCTCAGATTAGCCCTGCCATGCTCACCCGCACAGATCAGGTCGTGGAAGAATTCGACCTCGGTGAGGAACCGCTCTTCCAATTTGAGATTGAAGAAGGCGAAGAGGCTGCTCCGGTCGCCGGCGAGACAGAGGAGGCGGCCCCCGAACCGGAGGCCGCCGTCGAGGAACAGGCTTCTGTTGAGCAGGTCGCAGAGGAAGAGGCTAAGCCTCTTTTCCAGCCGTTCGCCGAGGAAGCTCCAACTCCAGCTGCAGAGGAACCGCAGGCGGAGGCCGTGACTGCGGTGCCGCCGACAGCGCCGTCGGTGGAGCGGGTTCGAGTCCATGCCGAATCAATCCTTGCACAATTCCCCTCGGATGCGCTGGGAATGGCCCCTGATGAAATCGCGGCAACGCTGCCGGACGGCTGCTTTGAGGTGGATGCCAGCCATGTGCTCCCGCAGCTTGGCGAAGGGCAGGTTCGCGTGCCGCTCTCCATTATTGTCGCTCAGCTCCCCTCCCATGCCCTGGTGAAATCCGAGCAGGAATTACTCGAAGCCATGCCGGACGGGAACGTGGAACTCCCGCTCGAAGAAGTCGTCCCACAACTCACATCTGTAATGACTTCGCAGGCGGAGGAGGCTCCGGAAGAGGAGATTGAAGAGTTGTCTGCGCCGTTATTCAGCTTTGAGGTGGAGCCTGCAGCGCCGGAGGAGGTAGCGGAAGAACCCTCCGAAGCGGAAGAGGACCCATTGTTTGCTCCGGCGGCGGAAGTTGTGGAAGCGGAAGAGCCAACCGAGGTGGAAGAGGAGGCGCCGTTGTTTGCGCCTGCCGAGGAGGCACCTGTACTGGAAGAGGAGGCTCCTGAGGAAGAGGAAGTCCCATTGTTTGCTCCGGCGGCGGAGGCTGCGGAGGTAGAAGAGCCAACCGAAGCGGAAGCGCTGGTCAGCGTGAGTGCCGAAGCAATCCTCTCACAGATCCCGACGGATGTGTTGGCTATGGAGCCGTCGAGAATCATAGCCCAGTTGGAACACGGCGTGTTTTTGGTTGACGAGAAGCTGGTCTTGGGTCAGCTTACGGCCGGCGAGATTCGTGTGGATGCCGACGTAATTGCAGAGCAAATCCCGGAGGCGGCTTTGACAATACCCTTGGCCACGCTGGTCAACGAGTTGCCGGATGGCACGTTTGAGCTGCCGCTGGGAGAAGTTGTCCCACAGGTCAAAGAGCACATAGTCGAGGCTGCCCCCTCGAAAGCCGAGGAAGCTGCAGAGTTTATAGAGGAGCCGCTGTTCGAGCAGCCATCGGCACCCGCGGCCGTGGAGGAGAAACCAGAGCCCGCGGCTGCGCCCGCCGGCGAGGAGCACCGGGTTGCGGAGGAAGAAGCTCCGGAGCTGGTGGAGTTTGTATTCGAAGAGATAGGACTCAGCGCCAGCGACCGTGAGCGGATTGCAGATATGGAGAGGTCGGGAGTTCTTGAGCGTATTCCTGCGGGACTCGCGCAGATAGCACCCGAACGTCTCGAACCGTCGTATTTCGTAGCTCCCCATGGAGCGCGCGTTGCATTATTAGCGCCTGCAACTGCTGACGCGCAAGCAGCTCGAGACAACGTCGGCAACCTCCTCACCCATGTTCAGCGGCTGTCCTGGGCTCTCAATGCGGGCGACGTCACCGCGATATTGTTACAGGCCGAGAATGGGGCATTACTCGCCTATGGTGCGGCCGGGCCTGAAGGCCTCACGATGAATGTTTGCGTGGAGGCTCTTGAGGGTACAAACTTGGGCAAGGCCGAGTTGCTGGCGAAGCGAGCTCTGTCCGCACTGAAGGATTTCGATTGGAGCGAGACACCATTCATCGAACTGGAGCCGTGGGATCGCTCAGCCGATTTCTCGGTTCAGGAGATGACAGCAGAGGCGCAAGCGGCAACGGTTAGCCTCACACGCAGCCACAAGCCGATGGGCGCGATGCAAGCAAAGCTTTTTGGACGTGCAGACGGGCGTAAGGTAATCACCTTCGCTGCACGTTCGGTGACGGCGAGGCTGTCCGCTGCAGGCAGTGACATTGCAGATGCTGCGATTCAATGTGCACAGGTGGCCGGCTTGGGTGCCGCCGCGCGGATTGTGATTTGCACGACCGATACCGCTATCGGAGTCGCGGTACTGGATTGCAAAACGCGGCGAGCCGTACTATGCGCCGGCGCTGAGGAGCCGCTGCGACCGGCTAAGGCGGCGGTGGAGCTGGAAGATGCTGCAGAGGCGCTCAGCGGCATTCGCTGGTAGCGCGACCCGGACCAGGGGGTCGGCGTTGGGAAGGAAACTGGACGTGCAAGAAGTTCTCTCAGCTCTGAATCGGGTCTCCGGTGTCCGCGGAAGCATGTTCGTCACCCGAGACGGGATGGTGGTGGTTTCGGACGTGGACGCCAACATTGACAGCGATAGAATCGCCGCGATGGCGGCCACGCTGGCGGCGCGAACCAATGATTGCCTCCAAAGGACAGACCGCGGCAGCCTTGTCCAGGCTATGCTGGACGCGACCGCGGGGAAGGTGTTCATGAGCGAGGCAGAGAAAGGCATTTTGGTCCTAATTGCCGATAGTGACGTCAATGTCGGGCTTGTGCGTCTGGAAATGCGGAGCGCAGTCGAACGACTGAAGTTGTGAAGCCGTTGCACTCTTATAGCGGGGTTGGAGCTATTCGGGGTTATGTGGGGCAGGTAGAGGGGGAACTGCGGCGAAATGAGATAATGCGGGTGCAGTTATAGCCGGTAACGTCAGCCTCGGAGGTACGCGACGCGATGGCGTCGATCAACTATGCGCAGAAGGAGATCTCCTGCAAAATCGTTTACTACGGCTGTGCTATGTGTGGCAAGACGACCAACCTGCAGTACGTCCATGAGAAGATGCCGGTCCGTGACAGGGGCAACCTGGTTTCTCTGGCTACCGAGACAGACCGCACGCTCTTTTTCGATTTCCTTCCGTTGGAAGTCCAGACCGTGGGTGGATTTAAGACCAAGTTCCAACTCTATACAGTTCCCGGCCAGGTCTTCTATAATGCGACTCGTAAGCTCGTGCTCAGGGGCGTGGATGGCATCGTTTTCGTCGCGGATTCCCAGTGGAGCCGTATGAAAGATAACGTTGACAGCTTTGCCAATCTGCTCGACAACCTGGACGAATACGGCTATAACCTCGACGATATCCCGTACGTCCTGCAGTACAACAAGCGCGACATGCCCAACATCGCGCCTATTGAGTACATGGACTACACGCTGAACAACCGCAAAAAGAAGGTGCTGGCACTGCCGGCCATCGCGATCAAAGGCGACGGCGTGTTCGACTGCCTCAACGCTGTGTGTCGGCTGGTGCTTAACAAACTGAGGAAGAAGAGCTGAGGTTCGGGGCCGGACGGATGCCGGCGGTACGTGTACGGACATCTACATCGCGGGCGAAGAGGACGAGAGATTTTGGTTCAGCGCTTCGAAGGAGACAGTTTGCAGGCGAATCGCGGGGGTAACCTCGGAGGGGATTGAGTGGCCGTGAACGGCGACAACTTCGTCATTTACCCCGAGGACTTGGAACTCATTGACCAGACCCTCCAGGAGTTTGTCGAAGAGTCTGAGTGCAAGTGTTGTCTGCTGGTGCACAGAAACGGTCAACTGGTCGCAAAACAAGGATTCACGACTAACATTGATACAACATCGTTGGCTGCATTAGCAGCAGGGGCCTTTGCCTCAACCAAGGAAATCGCCCGCCTGGTCGGCGAGGACGAGTTTTCCTCGTTGGTCCATGAAGGGAAGACCGAGCACATCTATGTTACGCTCGCCGGCAAGGAAACAATCATGGTGACGGTCTTCGACCAACAGACGACACTCGGAATGGTACGCCTGTATGCAGCCCAGACGGCGGAGCGGCTCGGCAAAGTCTTTGAGCAAGCATCCGAACGTGAACCGCCTGACATCTTCGGCGAAGCGGTTCACGCCGATGTGCCCACAGATCTGTTCCCGGAGCAAAAGTAGCCTGCCTCATCGCCCATTGAAGAGTAGGCATGCCCGCCAAATTTGCCCGATAAAAAGCGCATGAGTCGGGTGACCGCAAAAGTTATACGCCGCTTGCTACAATTGCCGGTCAGTTGCGGCGCAGGCGCGTTGTCGGGAGGCGAAGCGGCACACATGAGAACCAATCACGAAGGGGAAACTTTTCAGCATGGCCTTATCCGGGTCTCTGCGCGAAATCGGGCCTACTGATGTCGTCCAATTGATTGCGATGGGCCGCAAGACCGGTATTCTGACGGTCACGGAGAAAGGCGAAGTAATCTCCGTCTACTTCCGGGACGGAAACATCTGTCACGCGGTCTCGGGCCAGGTAGAGGGGGAAGAGGTGATCTACGAGTTGTTCACACGGACCTCGGGTAAGTTTTCCTTCGACGCGACCGAGGTGGATTGTCCCGTAACGGTCCGTGAGAGCGCCGAGAACCTCATGCTCGAAGGCGCCCGACGCATGGACCACTGGGAGCGGATGAAGGATGCCCTACCGCCCGAAAACGTGTGCCTGGTACCCGTGCCGGAAGAGCAAGCGACGGGAGAATTGGAAGAGGTTACACCTGAGATCGAAAAGGTGCGCTCCCTGATTGACGGACAGCGGACGTTTGGTGATGTCATACGCGAAAGCGGCCTTGCAAAGTTTCCGGTCTGCGATGCAGTTTATCAGTTGATGAATGCGGGTCTCGTGAAGGCGGGTGCCAGGGTGGCGTCTGAGACTGAGCCCAAGCGCGATATCTCAACGGAGAGCATCAGATTTGCCGACCTCACGCCCGAACTGTTGGACAGGATTGTAGCACGGCTCCAGAGCCTGTGAACTTGAGCCTACCAGCTACAAGAGCTGCTCAGACTCGTTCAGAGGGGTGTCGAATCCGGGCGGAAGGCTGGCGGGACGAGAAATGAAAGCCGGGTGGAGAAGCTCGTGGCAGCCGTCAAGATTCTTATCGCGGGTGCGGAAGGCTCGGGGAAGAGAGAGCTGGTGGAAAGCATCAGCGATGTTACTACTGCCCCGTCATCTATGGGGGCGAGTCGTTTTGACCGCGCCAAGCGCACGCGTGCACATCACGCTCTCGAGTTCGGACAGATTGTTATTGACTCATCCACTGTTTTGCAGCTTTACGTGTTGCCCTCCGATCGAGAATCCGACTTCATGTGGCAGATTCTCGGTCAGGATGCAGTAGGATTCGTTATGTTGGCCAGCGCCGATCACGTTACGGAACTGGACGATACACGTCATATGCTGAGCGTCCTTTCGCGCAATTCGATTCCTTTCGTGGTCGGTGTCAACGGCGCGGAGAGTGACGACGAGGCCATCATCGAGCAGGTGCGGAAAGGTCTTGATGTGGGCCCGGGTGTCGTGACGCGGGCTTGCGATTGCACCGATCGAGAAAGCGTTAAGGCGTTGCTTTGCGAATTGTTTCGGTGTATCGCGGCCTCACTTAAACGTCCTGCCGGTAAGCCGGTGAACGCAGGGGAATAGGGTCGGGCCGAGAAGAAAAGTTCAGTCGTCTTGACTTCCTCTCGTGAGTGTGCTATACTCCGGCCCAACTTGGCACCGGTGAAGGTTAGCGGGTGTGACGCGGAGTAGGGTCACCGGCCCAAAGTGTATAGTTGATGTAGCACATGTACTTGACAAAAAGCGGAAACTAATGTAATAAGTTTGGAGATGCAAGCCCCTCTGCGTTCCGTGGTGACAGCCTTCACGAGCGCACAACCGTAGCACAACGTCGCAGCACTGGGGGGATTGATGTGGCAGGAGGTCCTTTGTCGCAGCTTTTTGGTGGAGGACCGCTGATTGGTCTCGACATCGGGAGCCATTCGATTAAGGGCGCCCAGGTTGATGCCAAGCGCGGAATAGAGCTGAGGGCCGTAGGTGTTATACCCACACCTCCTGGCGCGGTTCAAAATGGCGTTATTGTTGAACAAGAAGCAGTAGCGGCAGCCGTACGCAAGCTGGTTGAGGAAAACGACTTCCAGGGCACCGAAGTTGCCACTGCCGTCACTGACCCCTCGCTGTTTGTCCAGCCTATCAAGATGCCCCGAACCCCCAAGAAGGAACTCCGGCGTGCGGTCACATTTGAAGCTCGCGCCCATGTCCCCTTCGATATTGCCGACTGTGTAATCGAATTTCAGGTTCTGAATCCCGAAGATAAGGGTCCTCAGATGGACGTGCTGTTGGTTGCGGTTCGGCGCGAGATCGTCAACAGCTATGTTGACACGATCCTGGCGGCTGGCCTTACGCCGGCTATCGTTGATACCGAGCAATTCGCCAGCCTGCGGTCGCAGATATATGGCCACCGTGATGCGGCGACATTCCAGCAAACCATTGCCCTTATCCGTGTGGGAGCCAGTTTCACTGAAATGACGATGGTGCGCAACGGGGCATTCGTGCTTCCGCGCACGGTTGCGATTGCCGGCAACAACCTGACGAAAGCCATCGCCACAGCCCTCAAGAGTGACGAGGCCCAGGCAGAGGCGTTTAAGATCGAGCACGGCATCGCTGCCACACGTGAAGAAGCTGCGTCACTGGCCCCGAATGCACGGCAACTCAGTCAGATTATTGCTCCCACGCTTGAAGAAATCGTTCGCGATGTCAGGCGGTCTTTCAACTTCTTGGCAGCGCAGTTCCAGCTTGATCCGTCGCAACCCGTGGTTCATAAAATAGTGTTGACCGGTGGCACTGCCAATCTCAAGAATTTAGACAAATATCTGGAAGCGCAACTGGGGGCACGCGTAGAGAAGGGTGACGTTTTCCGCGACTTAGCCATCCAGACGAGCCAATTTGATGCAGCTACATTGGGCCAACTGGCTCCTATTATGCCTGTAGCGATGGGGCTGGCACTCACAAACGTGATGCAGAAGGGGAAGTATCCTTTCTCTGGCCGGCCCCAGTATATAGTGCCGCCGCCGGCAGCGGAAACCGAAGCAACGGCTGCAGTTACCTAATGCAATAGGATAAGCCGAACGCCGCACCACGAGCGAGGTGTGGACGTAATGATTGATATCAATCTAATTGCCGAACGGCGGGCGGCTCAACAACGCGAGCAGAAAATCGCGCTTACATTCCTGATGGTCACCGCGTTGCTGCTTGTTTCACTTATTGTCGTGTGGTTGAGCTACGGTGCCCGGCTTGCGGTGAAAGGTGCGCAAATCAAGAGCGCACACAAGGAGATTGCGAAGCTCCAAGAAGCCAAGAAGCTGATTGACGCCAAGGAAGCTGAGATTCAGCTAAAAAGGCCCATAGTGAAGCTTCTGGAAAACGCCCGTAAGAGCGAACGGGAGTGGTTAGAGGTGTTGCGAGATGTCGGCAATGCCACTCCTCCGGGCGTATGGCTGACCACATTAAGCTCAGGCACCGGCGGCGGCCCGAGGGTGAAGTCGGCAAGCGGCGGGTCGAGAAGGGTCGAGAAGCAGCATAATCTCACGCTGCGCGGCCAGGCCGTCAGCCCGGACAGCGTCGCTGAGTTCGTCAAGCGTTTGCAGCGGACTGACAGCGTCCAGAACGCCTACATCAACTCCATTATGTCGCAGAAGATGCAGAACAGGCAGATATACCAGTTTGAGCTGGTGGCCACCCTGGGTAAGCTGATAGGAGTTGAGAGCAAATGAGCGCCGCCAAGGCGAAACCAGCTCTGCTCTTTGGAGTCTCCGCAGCGGTGTGCCTTGTTATTGTGGTTGTAAGCCTGGTGTACCTGAATGCTCGGCTGCTCAAGGCCGACTCCGAATACAGCAGGCTGGACAAGCAGCGCAAGGAACTCAAGAAAGAAGTGGAGTCCAAACCGATTGCTCAACTGGAGGAGCAACTCCGAAAGCTTAACGCGCAGTTGGCCGGAATCCATATAAAGCAGACTGAGCGGGAGTACATACCTGCGTTCACAAAACGAATCGAAAGCGTTGCAAGTCTCACCGGGGCTGAGTTCAAGGAACTGCGCCCTCGGGAATATCGTAAGGGCAAGAAGCTCGGGTCGGGCGAAGGCAACGCACCTCTGGGCAAGTACGGCGAGTATGATATTACATTCCGCTTGTCAGGGCCGTTTTCGGCCGTATTCAACACGATTAAACAGCTTGGCCAGATGCCGCAAATGGTTACCGTCAATGACATTGATTTCAAGGCAGTCACGACTGTCCAGGTACCTGCCGGGACATCTCCAAAGCTCGACACAGTGCTGGATTTGACAGCGTTCATCATGGAGGGCGGGGGGTTCCCTGGCAAGTTTGTGGCGGTGGCGTCGCGTTAGGCCATTTGAGCACACGGATCCGAACGGCCGCGCCGCCCGACTTATAATGCGGCCTCGGAGGTGGTGTTGATGCAAGATAGCAAGCGAACGATTATCATCGCGATTGTAGCGGTGATTGTCCTTGGGCCGGCAGCCTACTTCCTGACGGCACCCAAGAAGCCCCCTGCCAAGCCGCAGGCAACCGCCTCTACCACGCAGGCAAAGCCAGCAGAGCAGGCGAAAAAGGCGGAAACACCTGCTGCGAAGGGCGAAAAGGCTAAGGTGACGAAAGCAAAGGTTGCGCCGTCCGAGAAGCCGTCCAAGGCACCGGCCACCAAGGGAAAAAAAGCCTCCGAGAAGCCGCCCGTACGCGTCACCAAGGCGGGAGGCGAGGAGAAAAAAGCAACTGAGAAGAAGACAATCGTTGCTGCTGCGCCAAAGAAGGAAACTCTGAGCGTGGTATCCATACCGCTGCCCAAGCGCGATCCATTCGCCCGAATTGGTGCACCTCCGCCTGCACCGAAATCGCAGCAGACACAACAGGCGCCAGCGGGTCAGGCCGCGACGCAACCGCAGCAGGTACCACCGATTCTCACGCCGCCGCAGCCGTCAGTTACGACGCCGGGGGCAGGGCAACCGGCTATGGCCACGTCGCCGGGTGGTTACGGTCCGCAAAGTTTCGCTGCAGCGTCCTCTCCGGGGCTGTGGTATCCCAGGAGCCTTCCCGAGCGGGCAACACCGCCGGGGAAGGACCTGCAACTTGTGGGAACGGTCCGAGGCGCGCGGAAAGCCATCGCGACCTTCCGTTATGGAGCGGACGGCACCGCTCGCCCGTACAATGTGCGTGAAGGGGAGCGAGTAGGCTCAAGCCGAACGAAGGTCCGGCGAATAAAGACTGGCCAGGTTGTTCTTAGCAATGATTTTACGCATGAGGTCGTTCCGGTAGAGCAGAAAGAATCACAACATATTAATCGAAGCCGTTAGACCGCTCATCGGGTCGCACTTCGCCGGCAGTTTTGGCGAAACCCGTTCGTTGGAGGCGGAGTGCTACCATGCAGAACCAGACGAGACAAATGATGCAGCAGGGCCCACTCCAGAGGAGGGATTCCGCGATGAAACTCCAATCGAGCTACCAAGACCGGGGGCACCGTGCGCCGGCGATGATGCCAGTGTTATCACTCGTCGTCTTCCTCACGGTAATGGCCCTGGCTGTGGGAGGATTTAGCAGCCCCGCGGTCGCCAGCTCCAATGGCCCGGCGAATCTCACAAACATTACCGTGGCCGAGACGGGAAGCGGTGCAACTGTCGTCATCGAGTCCACGAAGCCGGTCAAGTACAAGACAACAACGTACAAAGCCCCGGTCCGTCTCATCGTGGACATCCCGAATGCCGTGTTCCGTGATGGGCGCACCAAGACCATCCGAAACCCGAATACGCGCTTGATCAAGTATGTGAAGGCAGGTCTGTTTAAGACCCGCCCACCGGTTACGCGCGTGGTAACGCTCCTTAGCAAGGATATGCCCTGGAGCGTCAATCCAAGTAAAGATGGCACCGTCTTGGCGATTGAAATCGGTGCCCTTGGACGGCCCGCTGAAAGCAAGCCGGCACCCGCAAAGCCGGTTGCAAGCGCCGATGTGCCGCCATCTTTGGTTGTCCAGGAACCGGAGGCAGCTCCTAAGCCCTCGACAGACCTGTCAACCGAAGCCCCCGCCCGGGCAAAGGTGGCTAAGGCGCAGTCGGCGTCGGTCGGACGGCCCAGCGCGCCGGAGACTACAGCATCCGTGACTGGCGTGGCCGTTGAGACCGGTGCGAAGCATTTCCGACTGGATGTAGACTTCACCGGGGAATTGCAGGACTACAATACCCGCAGGATGATCAATCCGTTTCGGTATGTGGTCGTTCTGCACGGGGCGTCCCTTGCACCGGACTGTCCAAACACAGTAAACGGTGATGGCAAGCTGGTCGAGAGTGTTACGGCTACCCAGAACCAGGCCAATGGTTCGGTGGAAGTGACACTTGTTCTCACTCGGCCTGCATCTTGCAGCGCGTTCACGCTCCCCGGTAAGAATCGAATTGTTGCCGAAGTGCGCGAACGGCCGACAAGGCTCGCCTCGGCCGCTCCCTCGGAAGGCGGGACGGTCCTCACAGGAACCACCGGGCCAAAGGTTGCCCAGAGGCCTCGGAAGGCTCCGTCGGCGGCCAAAGGCGAAGAGCTGATAGACATTGACTTCTACAAGGCGGACATCGTTGATGTGCTATCGGCCCTGGCAGCCTATAGCGATAAGAACATCGTTGCCAGTCCGGATGTTACAGGCGAGGTCACCGTTCATCTTTCACAGGTGACGCTCGAGGATGCTCTGGACCTGATAACTCGCCTTTACGGCTATGCATACGCTCTGCGGAACAACCGCACATATATTATCGCGCCCCCGGAAAAACTTGCTCAATTCCCGGAGCTTGCTGTCCAAAAGGAAAAGGTTGAGGCGGAGTACATTCCGCCCCCATTGAAGTACGTCAGCCCCGAAAAGGTTCTGGAAGAGTTCGCGAATGCGACTGCCTATCCCAATCTCGGTGTCCGCAAGACCAGTAAGAAGACTGTGCTGTTCACCAACGCGCCCGAAGGCCCCGTCCGGGAGTGGATAGACCGGCGCCTTGCGAGCCTGGATGTGCCTGAGAACCAGGCCGACCAGCTTTACGAGTTGAATTTCCTGCTGCCGAGCGAGGCGAAGGCGCTCCTCGCGAATCAAGTGCCGGATGTGCAGGTCATCACAGCTGAGAACGTGCAGCAGGTAGGCCCCGCAATGACATATGTGGCGGGGAAGGTAATCACGCTTAAGGGGTTCGAAGATGACATAAAGCGGGCGGCCGACTATCTGGCGATGGTGGATAAGAACCCCGCGGAAGTGACTCCGCGGCCGGTCGTCAGCACTCAGCCGAGAATCGCACGGGTTGTCTATGTTGATTATGCCAAGCCCGAAGTGGTGAAGCTGCGGATTATGACCCAATATACCAGCCAGGGCGTCCAGGTGACCATTCCCGGCGAGAAGGTGGCTCTCCCGATGACGCCTGGAGCCGGTGCTCAAGGGGCAGGCGGCACAGCACCTGCAGGCGAGGGAGGGGCGGCAGCTCCAGCAGCCGCGCCTGCGTTGCCTTACTTGCCAGCTACCACTGCACCCGCAGCGGTGGGCATCCCGACCAAGACCGGAGCAAAGGGCGGCGAGGCACCTGAAGGCGCCTGGCTGATTGTAAGCGGACCGAAAGATGTTGTCGACGAGGTTGAAGCCGCCATCAAGAAGATGGATGTCCCGCCCAAGCAGGTCCGCATACGCACGCTCGTTGTAGACATGGTGCGCAGCAAGGACAGCACCAAGGGTCTGCAGTGGACCTTACCCGGGGTAGTGCTGAACGAGAGCGTTGCGGCCAACGGCATGAGCTTCGGGAAATACAGTCGCGGCGCATTCGACTTCTCAGCCATCCTTGATCTGGTCCAGCGCGATCAGAACAACAAGATTCTGGCCAGGCCGACTTTGATTGCATTGCACGGCAAGGATGCCACGCTTCTCGTCGGTGAGCGAATCCCGTACGAAATCTCAATCCCAGCGGCCGGCACGGTGACTCGCAGCGTGGCGTTCGAAGAGGTCGGTGTGAAGCTCAATTTCAACGCGACGGTGGCATCCGACAATTCGGTGACTCTGTATATAGCCCCGGAGGTCAGCAGTATTCTCGGGTTCACGCCGCAGGGGTACCCCGACGTCTCCACCCGCCAGGCGAGCACATACATGCGGCTGCACGACGGTGACTCCATCGTAATCGGCGGGCTGCTTCAGGAAGAGGACTTGGAGACGATGCAAGGAATACCCTTCCTGCGCAAGATTCCGATTTTCGGGAAGCTGTTTGAGCATCGTCGCCACACAAAGCGCACGACTGAACTGGTCATCATTGCGACTATCGAGGTCTTGGACGGGCAGAAACAGGCGAGTACGGCCTCGTCCGAGTCATTATTGAACAGTCAACTGTCAAAGACGTCTGAAAGTGTGAAGGACACGCGCGCTGTCAGCCCCCGGGCGCCCTCGGAAGGATAACCTCTGTCCCTGGCGACTTGTCTGTATTGTTGGGGAAAGATGGCCCGCTCCGAGGTGTTGTCAGGATGGCAGGCAGCTTGGAGCGGGCACCTCATCCCTGATGCCCCGCTTGTTGTTTGCGGTGCAGCGGTGCCCCTCACGCCACCCTTACAATTGTATCGGCGGTGAGGAACGGTGCTTGACACAAAACTGCTGGGTCAAATCCTTGTTGACAACACAGAATTGACCCAGGAACAGCTCGAGGAAGCTCTCAAAATCAAAGAAGAGACGGGCGAGTTCCTGGGCAAGATCTTGGTCAACATGGGCTACATCACGGAGACCGAGAACCAGATGTGCCTCGGGATGCAATGGGGCGTCCCCTTCATAGCGCTTGACGAGATCGAAGTGGATCACGAGGCCGCAACACTGTTACCCCAGAGCCTGCTCAAGCGCTATAAGATGATTCCGATCGCGAAGGACAACGGGAAGCTCACGGTAGCGATGGTCAATCCGATTGACGTTATGGCCATCGACCAGATCCGCCTCCACACCAATTATGAGTATGAGGTGGAACCGGTCATCACCACCGAGGATGACGTGATGCAGGCCATCAACGACCTCGGCGGTGAAACGACAACCGTGTCCGAAGAGCTGGAGGACGTTCTCGGTGAGATGGGCACCGAGGAACTGGATGTACAGGAGAAGATCGAAGACGAGGAGTTGAGTCTGGAGGACCTCGACTCGCTCAGCGGCGAACCGCCTATCGTCCGGCTGGTCAACATGCTGATTACCCGCGCCGTAAAGGAGGGAGTCAGCGATATACATCTGCAGCCGGAAGATGATGAGTTGCGGGTCCGGTACCGTGCAGACGGGGTTCTGCGTGACGTGATGTCGGTTCCCAAGGCGGCGCAGCCGGCGGTGATTTCCCGTGTGAAGGTCATGGCGGATATGAAGATAGACCAGAAGCGGGCGCCGCAAGACGGTCGAATCTCATTGGTTATCGGCGGGAAGAACTATGACTTTCGCGTTTCGAGTCTTCCGGGTGCCAATGGCGAGAAGATCGTCATGCGAATTCTGGACAAGGCGACCATCAGCCTGGGCCTCAGCAAGCTCGGGATGTCCACTGAGACCCTGCAGAAGTTTGAAGGCCTAATCGGTCGCGCCTTCGGAATCGTGCTGGTAACCGGGCCGACCGGTAGCGGAAAGACGGTCACGTTGTATTCGGCGCTCCAGCAGATCAGTACGCCGGAGGTCAATGTTTGTACCGCAGAGGATCCCGTGGAGTTCCAGGTCCGCGGCCTCACGCAGGCGAACGTCAACGAACGGGCGGGGATGACCTTTCCGGCCATCCTCCGGACGTTCCTCCGGCAGGACCCTGATATCATTCTGGTGGGTGAGATCCGCGACGGAGAAACTGCAAAGATTGCCACTGAAGCGGCCCTGACCGGGCACCTTGTCCTGAGCACCCTCCACACCAATGACTCGTGCGGTGCACTCCCGCGACTGATCGAGATGGGCGTTGAGCCGTTCCTGGTCTCTTCGTCGGTTATCGGGGTGTTGGCCCAACGCCTGGTCCGACGTATCTGCCCTCATTGCAAGGAGCGCTATGCGCCCCCGAAGGAGGCGTTCGAGAAGCTGGGGGTGTCACTCGCCGACACTGAAGGCGTGACCTTTTACAAGGGCAAGGGTTGCGACCGGTGTCACGACGGCTACCGCGGGCGGATTGGCATCTACGAATTGTTGACCATCAACGATACTATCCGGGATATGATTTTACGCGAGGCGCCAGCGCATGAAATTCGTGAGACGGCGATTAAGAATTTCGGGCTGGTAACGCTGAAGCAGGACGCGATCTCGAAGGTGCTTCAAGGTATCACGACAATCGAAGAGGCTCTTCGAGTTGTGCACACCGGTGAGTAAGGGAATCCCTGCGCCGGGACGGTTGCGCGATAATCGCAACACTGAATGCGAGAAGGAGTGCTACTTGCGTGATTGACTCGACAGATTTGGAGTCTCAGATGCAGGCGGCGGGTGGAGAGCTCCGCCCGATTGATGAAGCCGATTTGGACACCCTCTGCGCCGAAACGGTCGAGCACGGGGCGTCGGACCTGCACATCACAGTCGGTCTGCCCCCGACGATTCGCGTGGATGGACGATTGATGCCGCTGAACTATCAGCCGCTGACACCTCATGACACTCAGCGCTTGATGTTTGATATCTTGACGGACGCCAAGCTTGAGCAATTCGAGCAAACACATGATGTTGACTTGTCTTATGGTGTGCGGGACGTCGGTCGTTTCCGTGTAAACATGTATATGCAGCGGGACTCTGTGGCGGCCGCGCTCAGAGCCATCCCGAGTGAAATCCCGTCAATGGAGGACATCAACCTGGCGCGCCCGGATGTGCTGCGCTCCCTTTGCACGCGTACAAGCGGGCTTGTGCTCTTTACAGGCCAGACGGGAAGCGGCAAGTCAACAAGCCTCGCGACCATGGTTGACCACATCAACGAAACGCGCCCTGTCCACATTCTGACCATCGAGGACCCGATCGAGTATCTACACCGCCACAAGAAGGCGATGGTCAACCAGCGCGAGCTGCACGCTGATACGGAGTCCTTCGCAAACGCGATGCGGTCCGCTCTGCGGGAGGACCCGGATGTGATCCTGGTCGGTGAGATGCGCGACCTGGAAACTATCGAAGCGGCTCTGGAGCTGGCTGAAACAGGGCACCTGGTATTCGGGACACTGCACACACGCAACGCCCCGCAGACCGTGGACCGTATCGTAGACGTCTTCCCACCCCATCAGCAGGAGCAGATTCGAGTGCTCCTGGGCAACGTCCTCGAGGCTGTCATCGCCCAGCAGCTCCTGCCCCGGCGCTCCGGGAGAGGGCGGCTGCCTGTCATGGAAATCCTCATCTGTAACTCGGCGGCTCGCAACTTGATCCGCGAGGCGAAAACCGCGCAGATCTATAACGTCATCGAAACGGGCGGCGACCTCGGGATGCAAACGATGGACTATCACCTCGCCCAGTTGGTAAGGCAGGGCGAGATAGATCAAGAAACTGCCCTTACGCATTGCATGGATCCGGATAACTTCCGCCGGCTTCTGGTTGGAGGGGGTATGGGCGGACGGCGCTAAGGGCGAGTGAGACCGATTTCAGGTTCAACAGGAGGGCGGAACGCGATGCCAACATTTGCCTACCAAGCGATGGATGCAAGCAGGAAGACGATTCGGGGACGGACAGTTGCGGAGACCCGAGAACAGGCTGAGGGGCATTTACGGGAACAAGGGTTGTATGTGCTCAAGATTGGCGAAAGCCGTGGAGCCAGCATCGCGGACCGATTGTCCAATCTTCGCAAGGTTCCTTTGCGCGAGCTGGTGGTGTTCAGCCGGCAATTCTCAACGATGATCAACGCCGGCATGAACTTGATGAAGTGCTTGGACATTCTTAAGGGGCAAACGTCCAACACGCGCCTTAAGGAGGTTATCCAGCAGGCACGGGATGATGTCGCCAGCGGGAGCAGCCTCACTGATGCGCTTCGAAAACACCCGGCCGTATTCTCGGACCTGTACATTAACATGGTTAAGGCTGCGGAGGCAGGCGGGATTCTGGACATCGTGTTGGACCGCCTCGCCGGATACCTCGAATACGAGATGGAAATCAAGGGGCAGGTCAAGAGCGCAATGGTCTATCCCGTGGTTGTCCTGGTTTTCGCCGTGGGCATGATGATGGTACTGACATTCTTCATTCTCCCCAAGTTCAAGGAGGTCTTCGAGTCAATCGGGGCTGAACTGCCGATTTACACGAAGATCCTGATGAACTCATCCACTTACGCCGCCAAGTACTTCTACGTGCCGATTATCGCGATTGTAGCGTTCGTGTTCCTGTATCGCGCGTATGTAAAGATACCCAGCGGGCGGTATCAGGTTGACAGTCTGAAGCTGCGCTTGCCCATCGCAGGGACAATCTCGAAGAAAATGGCGATCTCACGCTTTGCACGGACATTCGCCACCCTCGTAAAGAGCGGCGTGCCGACACCGCAGGCGCTTGAGATAGTGGCGTCAACCGCAGGGAATGCGGTCATCTCTGGCAGTGTCGAGCGCGCCCAACAGGCCGTGATGCAGGGAGATAAACTCTCAACGCCGCTGATAGAGGATGGCGTATTCCCCGATATGGTGACGCAAATGATCGCTGTCGGCGAGGAGACAGGTCACATTGACGAAATGCTCGAGAAGATATCCGACTTCTATGACCGAGAGGTCGAGCAGGCGCTCGAGTCGTTGCCTAAACTGATTGAGCCGATTATGATTGTCGGCCTGGGCGTTTTGGTCGGCTTCGTGGCTATCTCTGTAATCATGCCGATTTACAATCTGGTGGGTCAGGCCTCCAGCGGCAAGTTGTAAACCAGCGGTTCCGTGGCGGCTTCAATGGCAGCCTCGGCGTGACATGCCCGTTCGGATGTTGCGATTAGGAGTATATTGCACGTGGCACGTAAGCCCGCTGTGAAGACCACAACAACGCGTCCGCACGATACCGCAGCGGCTGGCGAGTCCGACCAGATTGAGCTTTTCCGTGAGTATGCGCGCACACATGACCCCCACTTGCGAGAGAAGCTGATTTACGCCTATTCCGATCTGGTCGAGAAGATCGCCCGAACGTTCACTGCTGCCGGCGAGCCCTTTGAAGACCTGATGCAAGAGGGGTTCGTCGGATTGATGAAGGCGATCGACTCCTACGACGTGCGGCGCAAAGTTAAGTTCTCCACCTATGCCAGTCATGCCATCTCCGGTGAAATCCGCCACTATTTGCGTGACCGAAGGGGTATGATTCGACAGCCTGGTTGGCTTCACGAATTGAGCCAGCGGGTGAGTCGTGCGCAGAACGAACTGGCGCAGCGACTTGGCCGCGATGCGACCCCGGAGGAGATCGCAGACGAAACCAACCTGACAGCAGAAGCTGTAATGGAAGTGCTTCGCGCGCGCGAGCTGTTCGCGGTTTCCTCCTACGATGCAGATGGCAGTGATGACGGCCCGACAATAGACATTGATCGGACGAAAATCCGCAGCCGACGTATCGAAACAGGACACCTGCCCATCGAAGACCGCATCGTTCTGGATGAGGCACTGCGAAAGCTCAAAGCCATTGAACGGGATGTCATCCACTATCTTTTCTACAAGGACCTGAGCCAAACCGAAATCGCCAAGAAGCTTAATATCTCGTGCAATTATGTGTCGCACATCGTCCGGCACTCCCTTCAAAAGTTGCGCAAATCCCTGGCTGCCGATGAACTTAGGGAGAGCCACCTAAGGCTCAAGACGGTACTGGAACGCCAGGAGCAACTCGCCAGAACGCTTGAGGAACAGCGTGTCAATGATGATGTGACCAGTCTGCTGACCGGCCGGCGCCTGCGCGAAAGGCTCCAGGAGGAACTTCTCAGAGCCGAACGGTATGGTCATCCCGTGAGTGTGGTTGTCTTCGATGTATTGGACCTGGGGAGTTACAATGACGCGCACGGCTTCGGAGAGGGGGATCGTATGCTGGCGCAGATTGCGTCCATTGCCGCGCAGAATCTTCGTAAGGTTGACATCCTCTCTCGATATGAAGGCGGTACGTTTGTTGCTGTCTTACCGAATACCGGCGAGCACGCCCGGTTGGTGGCGCAGCGGCTTCAGGCGAAAATCAACGAAGCGGAGTTGGGCGATGAGAACCTGCATGTCGCAGTCGGTGTGGGATTTGCGGTCTACCCTGAGGATGATAATACGCGGGACGGGCTGTTGAATACGGCCATTAGGAGAATGCAGGAGAGCAAACAGGCGCTGAGAGCAACCGCTGCTACCTGAGAGGGGCCGGCCGTTGCTGCCGGTCATTCCGATCTCGCGCGCCCCGGGGTTTCCAGGGCGCGCTGGTGCTTGAGGAGGAGATGTGGACATCACGGCGAAGCAACTGTGACAGCAACAGCAAGAGCAGGTCGAGGGAGGTCGTGCAATGGAGACGATGAAGGCCGCTGTCTGCCCCGAGCCGGGCCGGATTGTCATCGAGGATGTCGAGAAGCCGGCGCCGGGTCCGGGTGAAGCGCTTATACAGGTCCGGGCCTCCGGCATATGCGGCTCCGATGTTCGGGGGTTTCTGGGTACGCATCCCGAGATAGACCAATACCCCGTGATTCTCGGCCACGAGTTTTCAGGGATTGTCGCCGAAGTCGGGAAGGATGTCCGGGAATGTGCGCCAGGAGACCGCGTAATCATAGAACCCCTTTTCGTCTGCGGCGATTGCCCTGCGTGTAATGCGGGTGATTATCACCTTTGCCGGAACCTGACCCTCAACGGGCATCGCAAACCCGGCTCGTTCGCTGAATATGCAATTGTACTCTCGCGCTTTGTCCACCCGATGCCGGGGAGTCTCAGCTTCGAGCAGGCTGCACTTGCTGAGCCGCTGGCAGTTGCGGTCCATGCGGTCAAGCGTCTAAACCCGAAGGTCGGAGAGTTGGCGGTCGTGCTGGGAGCCGGGCCCATCGGACTGCTGACGATGCAGGTCCTGAAGGTGGCTGGTTGTAGGCTTATCGTAAGCGACCTGGAGCCTTTCAAGCTGGAGCTTGCGAAGAGCTTCGGGGCCGAGCATGTTGTGAACGCCCGCGAGGCGAGCGTAGTTGAATTCGTGCATGACCTGACCGATGGCTGGGGCGCGGACTTGGCCGTCGAGTGCGCCGGGGCCGAACAAACCCTGGCCCAGTCCATCGAGGTGCTTCACAAGGGCGGCACGGCTTTGCTGCTTGGTTTCACCGGAAGCGACCGTGATGAAATCAACCTTACGAATATCACTATCACTGAGAAAACCGTCATGGGGTCCGTGATTTACTGCCGCGATTTCCCGACTACTATCCACTTGATGGCCACGGGCCAGGTCCAGCTCGACCCGCTGATTACACACCACTTCCCGCTCGAGGATACGCTCATCGCCCTCCAGACAGCCACGGAGAAGAAAGAGCGGATACTCAAGGGGCTGATTATACCCTGACGGAGAATATCCCCACAATTACGGATACCGGCAGATTATCTTTGTCATACAGCTCCCTGCCGATACCGACGGTCATGCCGTCTCCCGCCGCGGGCGGGACGCCCGCGCTACCGTATGAGAGCGCAGTCCATTGCGCCCGATGAGGAGGTGCCGCAACTGAAGATTGCTCCTTCGATGCTATCGGCCGATTTCGGCCGTCTTCGCGAGGTCGCCCAGGAAGTGACTGCCGCCGGCGCGGACATGCTGCACTTCGACGTGATGGACGGCCGTTTCGTGCCCAACATCACGCACGGTCCTATTGTCCTGCACGCCCTTCGTGATGCCTCCGCCCTGCCCTTTGACACTCATCTGATGATTGTTGAGCCGCAAATGTATGTGGACGAGTTCGCTGAGGCAGGTGCTGACATCATCCTCGTGCAGATTGAGGCGGTCATGCATCCTACGCGGCTCCTGCGCCATATCCGCAGCCTCGGCGTCAAGCCGGGCATTGTGCTTAATCCCGCAACGCCGGAGTCAGCCGTCGAGTATGTGCTGGAGGAGGTCGGGCAGGTGCTTGTTATGACGGTTGATCCCGGTTTCGGCGGGCAGTCATTCATCCCGGGCTGCCTGCAAAAGATAGAGAACCTGCGCTCCATGATAGACCGCCGCGGGCTGGAGTGCGAGATTGAGGTGGATGGCGGAATCGGGCCTGAAAACGCGCGAAGGGTCGCGGAGGCAGGCGCCGACATTCTTGTCGCCGGCACTGCCGTGATGCGGGCGGAAGTTCCCATCGCGGATGCCATCGCGCGGTTGAGAAAGGCGGCGATGCGCAGTGAAGATTGAGCG
>JALGUK010000194.1 GCA_029820875.1 Candidatus Zipacnadia bacterium | reverse complement strand
GATGCATGCGGTTGTGTCGGCCTTCGGCGTGCTGGCTAACTTCGCTGACGATATCAGGCACCTTCAGCGCTCGGAGATTGCCGAGGTCGGCGAGGTGTTCGAGAAGGAGCAGGTAGGCTCCTCGACGATGCCCCACAAGCGCAATCCCTGGAACCTCGAGCATGTGAAGTCCATGTACAAGGTCATTATGCCGCGGATGATGACCGTATACCTTGACCAGATATCCGAGCACCAGCGGGACCTCACAAATTCCGCCTCGCAGCGGTTCCTCCCGGAGATAATCGCCGGATTCGCATGTTCCGTGGACCGACTGATTACGATATGCGAGCGGCTGGTGATTGACGAGAAGGCGATGACGAAGAACTTCGAGCAAAGCGCGGCGATGGTGGTCGCCGAACCCGCATACATATTGCTGGCGGCCTACGGCCATCCTGACGCATACGAGGCCATGCGGCTGATTACCATCAACGCTCAGACGACGGGCAAGTCCGTGTATTCGCTCATGGAGAAGAACAAGGACCTACGTCCCTACCTCGACAAATTCACACCGGAGCAGCGAAAGGTCCTCGCCGATGCCACTAAGTACACCGGCATCGCGAGCCATAAGGCACAGCGGGTGTGCGAGATATGGAAGGAGAGGTTGGGATTGGGGGAGATGGGCGAAGAGAGCTGAACTTGCGGCGCAATTGGTTTTGCTTGGTAACTGAATTGCCCAACTCTACGAACGCCTGTCAACCGCGTAAGAAAAGATCGGAGCGCTGCGGACTTTTTTTTTCGAAAGCTATTGATACCATCTTGAATGTGTTGTACAATTACTACAACAGAGGATTGGGGGTAAGCAGCCGGAAGGAGGAGCATTATGACAACGTTTGGTGCTTTCTTCAGGAAGCAGCGGGCGCAGCGGGGTTTGACGCTACGGAGTTTTTGCCTGACGCACGGTTTCGACGCCGGCAACATCAGCAAGTTGGAGCGCGGGCGGGTGCCGGCCCCACGGTCGCGCGAGAAGCTCGAGCAGTACGCCAGAGCCCTGGGCATCCAAGAAGGGTCAGATGATTGGTACACCTTCTTCGACCTAGCCGCGGCCGAGCGTGGCATGTTGCCAGCCGACGTCATGGCGGACAAGGAACTTCTGGCCAAGGTGCCCGTGATATTCCGGACGATTCGAGGCCAGAAGGTGACGGAGAAGCAGCTCGACGATCTCATCGAGAGAATCCGTAGGAGTTAGCATGACCATAAGCCTTGATCTTCCCTATCTCCCATATGACACCATCCGTCAAAAGGCAACCAGTTTCTTGAGCGAACACCACCCATCGGGAGATTTGCCCGTACCGATCGAGGAGATTGCCGAGTTTCACTTCGGAATCAATATCGTTCCTTTGCCGGGATTGCTCCGCGATTTGGAGGTGGATGGTTTCACATCTGCGGACCTGACGACGATCAGTGTGGACCAGGACACCCTCGAGCAAGATCCGCCCAGAAGATATCGGTTCACGTTGGCGCACGAGACCGGGCATGTCGTGCTGCACAAATCCGTGTTCCAGCGTTTCACTTTTTCTACAATTGAAGAGTACAAACGCCAGGTACGACAGATAGACGAGACAGATCACCGGCGGCTCGAGTTCCAGGGATACGCATTCGCAGGTCTCGTACTGGTACCCGGGAAGCAGCTCGAGGCCCAGCTAATGAAAGCCATTGACCTTGCGGCCTCCCAAGGGTTCTCCATCGCAGACTATCCGGACGTGGCGCAAGACTACGTCGAGCAGTGGCTGGCTAATGTGTTCCTCGTCTCGACCGATGTGATCCAGCGGCGGTTGCAGCTCGATAAGTTGTGGCCTCCGCCGGAGAATATGTGCAAGTGAAGGAGGTAAACTGAGGTGGCCAGGAAGCACGACGAGATCGCAAAGCGCATCGCCAAAGCGCGGGGCGGCGAGTATGATCCGACGAGAACGCCGGACGTCAAAACCCCGACCCAGGCCGTGGAGGTTGAGGTGAAGGAGAGCACTCTCTCTGATGGCATCAAGCAGCTTAGAAGTTACCGCGGCCCGAAATCCAAGTATCTTGGAGTCCCACGAGAGTTAGCCGATAAGGCACGAGAGCGCACTCAGGGGACTGGCATCGGTGTTATGCTCCCCAATGGCCGCATCATTAAGAGAGCGCGACGACACACCACGAAGTGAGCACCTCCGCCCAGCAAACCATGTCGCCAATTGATATGTACGGGCTCATGCTCGGTCTGTCGTTTACGGGCGTTCGACTTCAATCTCCACAGCCCGCAGACAATTGGCCGGTCCGTGGCCGGAGCCGTCGTCGAAGTTCAGCGCATCGTAGACGTACAGGAGCTTCCCGGGTTCGATCTCCCGGATGGCCGTATAGCACGTGCTCGCACCGTCAAAGACCTGAATCGGCTTCTCCCATTGGCGGCCGGTGCCTGTGGAATCGAACATAATCCAGCAGCCGGGCCGGCCGTAACTGCAGGCGAGAACCCCGTTGCTCATCAACACAAGGTCCGGGTCCACGCTCTCCACGCCGACATTCTTTGGCCCGGACCACGTCTTCCCGTAGTTGGTCGAGCGGGCCTGGTACATCGGTTGTCCTCTCCCGCTGCCGACGCGCATCATGCAGAGAATGTCCCCCGCCTTGGTCCATGACATCACAGGCTCGCAAAAGCCTTCAGTCCCGACATCGGGAGCGAACGCAATCGTGGAAAGGTAGTTCCAGGTCACCCCGCGGTCATCCGACCTTACGGCAACGATCGCGTACTTGCGTTCCCCCGCCCAGGTGCCGTACATGCACGCCAGCAAGCCGCCGTCGGGCAGTTCCAGGATTGACCGCCAGAACAACATACCGTTCAGATTGCGATTCGGGTTCGGGTCTTTACAAGCTCGGGGCATGTGCATTGTAATTTCGATTGGCCCGGTGAATGTATTGCCGCCGTCGGTCGAACGGAACATCTTGCCCTTGAACTCCGTCGCGCCGGGCGCAATCTCCTGGGTATACATGTCATAGCCCAGAACCGTCCCGTCCTTGAGCTGCCCCAGGGCGTCCTCGCGGTTGACCCGCTGAGGATCGAGAGTCCACGTCTTTCCGTTATCCATGGACCTGAGACATACACGCTTGGCAAAGTCAATGTCGTTTTGTACATGATAGTCCAGTAGCAGCGTCCCATCCTGAAGGCGGTAGAGCGCCGGGAAAAGGTGGGTTCCTTCAGCCGTCGCGGAGCTGGAAATTGTCCACGGCTCGCCTATCGTGATATCGAGATCAGCCGCGTGGGTACTCACCTGGCAAGCCCCCAGAAGCAGAATAACGGAAAATGCAATCTCGAAGGAGCCTCCGTGCGTATTCATATCTCCGCCTCCCTGAGCTTTGCGATACCGCGCGATCCGACGGACCATCGTGTGTCCTCACACCAACTCAAGCTCCGCTTCCAACCTTTCCAAGGTCACCTCGGCCAAGCTGCCGACCACAATATCCGCCTCGCGGAGTTCGTCCGCCGAGGCGCTGCTCGTGACCGCGACGCAGTACATGCCCGCCCTCTTGGCCGCAGTCACCCCTACCGGCGCATCCTCCACCACGACGCAGCGTCGGGGCGGGAGCCGCAGCCGTTCGGCCGCGCGAAGATAGATCTGCGGATCGGGCTTCTTCCGGCTCACATCGTCCCCGGTGATAACGGCGTCGAGCCATTCGAGCCGCAGCCCTGTTCCTTCGATGACCGGGAACTGCTTTTCCTTGCGCCCTGACGTGGCGATGGCAAGCCGCACATGGCCGCTTGCCCGAGCCTGCTCAACGAGTTCCAGCACGCCCGGGGCGGCCGGCAGAGGCTGGTCTTTCAAGAGTTCAAAGAAGTTCTCCGCCCGCTTTGCAACAGCCGCCTCGGTGTCAATCCTGACCCCGTACTTCTCCGCAACCCCCTCCACGTAACGTTCATCGCCTGTGCCGACAAAAGGCCGGAAGTCCTCCGGCTGGACGGTCACGCCGTAAAGCTGCTCGAACATCATGACACTGGCACGGGCATTAAGGAACTCCGTGTCGGCGATTACGCCGTCCACATCAAAAATCAAAGCCCAATCTGTGCTGTTCATGCGAGCCCTCCCCTGCGGCGTTCACATGCGGGGCCTGGTGCACCATCAAAGGTTT
>JALGUK010000193.1 GCA_029820875.1 Candidatus Zipacnadia bacterium | reverse complement strand
CATCGTCACCTGCTCTTTGTTGGTGGGTATCGGCGCGATTCCGTAGCGGATATCAGGCGCCTCCTCCTCGAGCATCCCCCAGAACCAAGGGCCGGTAATCATCATTGCGAGTTTGCCGGCCTTGAACATATCCTGGAGGTCCTCACGCTCGGCGCCTGTCGGATCCGGCTCGCTCACCTTGTACCTATTGACCAGGTCCACCAGGAACTGCAGGGATTCAACGCCCTCGGGCGAATTGAACGCGGCACGCCCGTCCTCGCCGAAGATGCGGCCGCCGTTGTTCCACAGGAAGTAGTACCAGTAGACATCGGTCTCCACCTTCGCGCCCTGCACGCCGAATCCGTAGGCATCGGTGGTTTTCGTGACTGCTCGGGCTACATCCAGCAGCTCGTCCCAGGTCCGGGGCGGTCTGGTGACATGCGCCTTCTCAAGCAAGTCCTTGTTGTAGTAAAGCGCCCGTGCCGACACCGCGATCGGGAGGCCGTAGAGCTTCCCCCGGTACTCTGCCCCGTGCAGCGTAACGGGGATAAACTGCTCGCGAAACTCCGGCGTCAGTAGCTCGTCCAGCGGCTCGACGATGTTCATGTCAACGTATTCCGGCAGCCAGATTGTTGCGATATTGGCCAGGTCCATCCTTTTGCGAGGCGTTGAACTCGTCTTGCAGCTTATCCATGTAGCCGCGGGTGCCCGTGTCATATTCCATGGCCAGGAAGGTAATCTCGGCCTTCGCGCCTGCAGACGCGGGAGGGGGCTGTGTCCCCTCCTGAGGTGTTTTCGCACATCCGCCCACCACAACAACAGCAACCCACAGCCCAACGCCGACCAAGCCCCGTGCAATGGCTCTCATGGATTCCACTCCTTCAGGACAACGTCGTTGCGATTTCAGCAAGCCACACCACGAACTCCGCCGTTAAATCCACTGCAAGGGCATCAGGCCCGGTGTATTCGGTCCCCGGAAATACCCAGTAGCCTTCCGTAGCTTGAATCTCCATCAGATATTCACCGACCTCCATCGCGCTCCGGCGCACGTCCTCATCACCCGTGGCGAGTGCAAGATATGAGGCGCCGAATCCGAACTTGCCGGCGGAGGTGTGGCGGTGTCGGTCAGCCGCCGATGTCTCGATGACGTCATAATAACCCCGGGCCAGCCGCAACCAGACATCCTCGTGGGTGGCCATATACAGCATGGCCAAAAAGCCGACAGCGTGACCGGCCAGGAAGTAGCATTGATTTTCACTGGTCTTGTCAATACACCGCCAGACGAGTTCCCCCTCGCCCGGGTCCTTGTCCAGCCGTCCGCCCGCTGATGCTGCATCAGCCACTTCGCGCCCCGGTGCGCAGCTTGCATGAAGTCTTTAATGCGGGCCATGGCGTACTACTCCTCGGAGGATACCGTTGGGAGAGATGTGCTTCGCTCAAATATGCTGGCGGCCTCACCCTGCTGGGTTTTGTTCCTTCGACAACCCTGCATCAATGCCCTCCATTGCCGAAGGCCGCGTCGGCACTTACGATTGTCAGCCGGCCGCTGCAACCGGCTCTTGTTTCGGCTCCATATGCAGCACGTCCCGCAGATACCGGCCTGTGTAGGACTGCTCGCAAGCGGCGACCTCTTCCGGGGTGCCGGTCGCCACGAGCCGCCCCCCCTCATCTCCTCCCTCCGGGCCGAGGTCAATCACTATGTCGGCGTTCTTGATGACGTCGAGGTTGTGCTCGATTATTATCACGGTGTTGCCCGCATCAATGAGGCGATTTAGGACCGCCAGCAGCACCTCGACATCGGCGGCGTGAAGGCCGGTGGTCGGCTCATCGAGGATATAGACGGTCCGTCCCGTGCTGCGTTTGGACAGTTCCGCCGCGAGTTTGATTCGCTGGGCCTCCCCACCCGAGAGCGTATCGGACGACTGTCCCAGTCGAACGTAACCAAGTCCCACATCGTAGAGCGTGCGAAGCTTTCGCGCTACGGCGGGGACGTTCCGGAAATGCTCAAGTGCCTCGGTGACCGTCATATCCAGCACGTCGGCGATGGATGCGCCCTTGTACCGCACTTTCAGCGTCTCGCGATTGAACCGTGCTCCCTTGCAGGTCTCGCACGGCACCCACACGTCCGGCAAGAAGTGCATCTGAACCAGCTTGGCGCCGAATCCCCGGCAATCCTCGCAACGGCCGCCGGGAACGTTGAAGCTGAACCACCCGGGCTTGTAACCTCTTCGCACGGCCGCCGGCAGGCGTGCGAACGTCTGGCGGATGGCATCCCACGCACCGATGTAGCTCACCGGATTGGAGCGCGGGGTCTTACCAATCGGCGATTGGTCGACCGTGATGACATCATCTACGTGCTCGATGCCCCGGATTTCGTCATAACTGCCAGCAGAGGGCCGACGATTGGGCAGAAGATGCTCCTCAAGGGCCTCGCGCAAGGTTTGAGTGACAAGCGAGCTTTTCCCCGAGCCTGAGACACCGGTTACGCAGGTCATTACGCCCACCGGGAAGCGGACTGTCAAGTTCTTAAGGTTGTTCCGCCTGGCGCCGACCAGCTCTATCCACCGCCCATCGCAGGGCCTGCGCCTGGTAGGGACGGGAATCTCCCGCCGTCCGGAGAGGTATTGCCCGGTGATGGACCCGCGCGCCCGCTTGATCCTCGAGGGCGGCCCGGTCGCGACAACCTCCCCTCCCTTTTCTCCGGCCCCCGGTCCCAAATCGATGATGAAATCGGATGCACGCAGCATTTCCAGGTCATGCTCGATAACCAGAATCGTGTTCGGTAGGTCTCGGAGGTACTTTAGCGTGCTTATAAGGCGTTTTGTGTCGCGCTGGTGAAGCCCGATGGTCGGCTCGTCGAGGATATACAGAACTCCCACCAGCCCGGAGCCGATCTGGCTCGCAAGCCGGATTCGCTGGGCCTCTCCGCCCGAGAGCGTGGCCGCGGCGCGGTCGAGGGTCAGGTAATGCAGGCCCACGTTCACCAGGAAGCGCAGCCGTTGGCGCACCTCCTCGAGCACCTCGCCGGCAATTTGTTCCTTTGTGCCCTGAAGCTTGATGCCGTCGAAAAACTCAAGCGCCTCACCGATAGAAAGTGCGCTCAACTCGACGATGGTGCGCCCTTCCAGGCGCACGGCCGCGCTTTCCGGGCGGATTCTTGCCCCGCCACACTCCGGGCATGTCTGCTCGCGCGTGAACTTGCTGCACCACTTCCGGAAGCCTGGGGAGTTGCTTCTGGGGAGCCGCCTCCTCAGCTCGGTTATGACCCCCTCGTGGCGCCGCCATCTCCGGCCGCGGCCCCAGTAGTGGCTCCAGGAGACCTCGAATTCCTCGTCGGAGCCGTACAGTATTACGTCAACATGCTTCTGGCTGAGTTCGCGCACGGGAGTGTCAATGTCAAACCCGAAGTGCTCGGCCATCGCTTCTACGTACCGCGTGAAGCTGCCTCCACGCAGCCGCCCCCAGGGTCTGACCGCCCCCTGGCGGAGGGTGAGTGTGCGATCGAGAACAAGGTCCGGGTCGAAATCCGCAACTTTCCCCAGGCCCTCGCACCTTGGGCACATTCCCTCCGCGTGATTGAACGAGAACATCTGGGGGGTGAACGGCTCGAAGCTGATACGGCAATGGGTGCACGCCAGGTGCTGGCTGAGGAGTATCTCCTCGCCGCTGGCGACGGCTGCGATTATCATTCCTCCGCCGAGTTGCAGGCCGTTCTCGACCGCCTCGGCGATGCGCGCGTGGGCACCCGGGCGGATGACGAGCCGGTCAACAACGATCTGGACATCGTGCATGCGGCGGTCGTCCACGGTGACATCCGCCGACAGGTCGCATATCCGGCCGTCTATTCGATACCGGGAGTAGCCCTGCGCGTGTGCGCGCCTGAGCGCAGTCGTGGTGTCGCTTCCCCGGCCGCGGGCAACGGGAGCCAGGACGTTGACGTGCGTCCCTTCGGGCAGCGACTTGATATGCTCGATGATTTCCGCCCGTGTCTGCGCACCGATAGGCCGCCCGCACAGGTGGCAGTGCGGCTGGCCGACGCGGGCGAACAGAACGCGCATATAGTCGGATATCTCGGTAATGGTGCCGACCGTGGAGCGGGGATTCTTGCTGATGGCCTTCTGCTCGATGGACACCGCCGGCGAGAGCCCGCCGACGTACTCGACCTTGGGCTTTTCCATCTGCCCGAGGAACTGCCGCGCGTACGCCGACAGCGACTCGACGTAGCGCCGCTGCCCCTCGGCGTAGATGGTGTCGAACGCAAGCGACGACTTCCCCGACCCCGAAACGCCGCTTATCACCACCAGCTTGTGCTTTGGGATGTCGAGGTCAATGTTCTTTAGATTATGCTGCCGCGCTCCGCGGACGGTTATGTACTTGGATGGCATTGACTGTCATTCCCTGTAGGAGCGGCTACACGTGATCGCCTTTGCCGTGTGATGCGGTCATTCTGAGCGAAGCGAAGAATCTCGTCGTTGCAGCTCCTGTCCGGAGAGACTGCTATGAGAGACGAAGACCCCTCTGGCGGCGATTGCCTCACCCCCGTCCCCCCTCTCCGTCCCGGAGAGGGGGTGTACGTTATTTCGCGACGCCCCTGTCTCGAAGCCACGAAACGGCGGCTCGGATGCGACGACAGTGAATGGCCCATGCACTTTCTCCAACAGCCATGTCAACTACAACGGCTTGCCGCCCGTCCCCCCTCTCCAGAGGCGCGCAGCGCCGAAGGAGAGGGGCCGGGGGTGAGGCCCTCGCGGGCGAGACGCCCGCGCTACCCAAACAGGGTACGAGCGTGTGCTGG